>JAPUIM010000551.1 GCA_027297025.1 Bacteroidota bacterium
CACTGCAACCAATCCAGCGCCTTATGATTATGGAACATTTGGAGCATTTCTTATCCAAGTGACCGTATCCGGTGATCAGTGTGTGGATGTGGATTCTCAAATGGTATTTATTGAGCCTATTGTGCCTATTGTGGATTTTGATGCAGATGTACAAGAGGGATGCGGACCTTTGCGGGTCAATTTCACCAACCTTTCGCAGTTTACTGATCCCAACACCTATATGTGGGATTTTGGTGATGGACAGGGTACATCCACTGCTGAAAACCCTTCATATACATACAATGAACCAGGAGTTTACGCAGTATCATTATCTGCCAATAATGACATAGGTCTGGAAGTGACTGAAATAAAAGACTTTTTTATTGAAGTTTTTAACTCTCCACAGGCAGATTTTGTACTGCGCCCCGACATTATATTTTTACCCGATAATTTGTTGTTCACTTCCAATAGAAGCAAAGGGGCTACTATATTTTTCTGGGAATTCGGTGATGGCAATACTTCAGATGAATTTGAACCCACACATGCTTACCAGGAAACCGGAATCTATGATATCGTTTTAGTGGCTGAAAATGATCAGGGTTGTGTAGATACCTTATTTGTAGAAAGTGCAATATTAGTGGAGAGAGGAGGGCAAATATTGGTACCCAATGCTTTTTCTCCCAGTTTAAGTGGACCCAATGGAGGATATAGGCAAAGCAATACCGGGGTGAATGACGTATTTCTACCGGTGTCGGAAGGCGTGGTTGGCTTCAACATGCTTATTTACAATCGATGGGGAGAACTCCTATATGAATCCAACAACCGGGATATTGGTTGGGATGGTTATTCTAATGGTAAACTAGCTGTACCCGGTGTGTATGTATATAGACTGATCTTGACCTTCGCCAATGGCGAAGTTACAACAAGGGTAGGAGATGTGACCCTAATACGGTAGCGACCTAGCTAAAAACAAACAAACTGTGGACAAAAAAGTAAAACTATTGGTCCTTTTTTGGCTATTAACCCTGCATAAATTGTGGAGCCAGGATCCTCAGTTTTCGCAATTTTATGCAGCTCCGTTGTATTTAAATCCGGCATTTGCAGGATCAACATTTGAGCACCGGTTTATTGCTAACCATCGCTTGCAATGGCCAAGTTTACCCCAGGCCTTTGTGACCTACGCATTTTCCTATGACTATAATATGGCCAAAGTAAATAGCGGTTTTGGTTTTTTAGTTACTACCGATAAGGCCGGATCTGCCAACTTAAGGTCCACCAACCTGGGAATGATATACGCCTATAAGGTTAATTTGCCAAGTGGCTGGGTGATATCTCCGGCTGTACATTTTTCATACACCTTTAGGGATATAGATTTCAGTAAATTGGTTTTTGGAGATCAACTCACCTTTAACAACCAGGGAGCACCCACTTCGGATCCTACGCTGTTGACCGGTATCAATGGAAAATATTTTGATTTTGGATCAGGTATTTTAGCTTATAACAAATCTTCCTGGCTGGGATTCTCAGCTTTCCACCTAAATGAACCAAATGAATCATTGGTGGGAAAAGTAAGCCGTTTACCCATGAGAATTTCAATACATGGAGGTTATCGCATTCAGCTTTATCAGGGGCCAAAAAAAGGGATTAATAAATCCAGCATTGCCCCCTCGTTTGTGTATAAAAGACAAGGAAATTTTGACCAGTTGGATATTGGTTTCCATTTTCATTACAATCCAATTATGGCTGGATTATGGTATAGGGGAATTCCGATTCAACAAACGGTATCAGATAATATCAGTCAGGATGCGGTGACATTTTTGATGGGTTTAAGATTTGACAATTTTGATGTAGGGTACAGTTATGATATTACAGTTTCCAGATTTGGTATCAATTCGGGTGGCTCGCATGAAATTTCCATGATGTATCAATTCAATGTGATCAAAGCTCACAAAATAAAAAGAAAGGAAAAATTCATCCCTTGTCCCACATTTTGATCCTTGCAAATCTTCATTTCTATGAGTCTATTTTTTGTTAAATTTGCCATTATCATAGAATTTAGCTTATTAGGGGATATCCTGAATCGCTATGAACTATAAGTCTTATTTGGATAAACATCCTATTTTCAATATAGTTAGTGAAAGTGCTGAAAAGCTAGGTGTGGAGGTATATGTGATTGGCGGATATGTAAGGGATCTGCAACTTAAAAAAGACTCAAAGGATATTGATTTTGTCTGTGTAGGAGATGGGATTATTCTGGCTAAAGCAATTGCAAAAAGTTTGGGTAAGGAGGTACCGGTGGTTGTTTATAAAAAATTTGGAACTGCTCTAGTGAAATATCATGATTTGGAAATGGAATTTGTTGGAGCCAGAAAGGAGTCGTATCAAAGCGAAAGTCGCAAACCTAATGTCGAAGCAGGGACTTTACAACAGGATCTTGATAGAAGGGACTTTACTATTAATGCTTTGGGGATTAGCCTTAATAAAGCTAATTACGGAAACCTGATTGATCCCTTTGGAGGGATTGAAGCTATAGAAAAAAAAGTTATAGAAACCCCTCTTGACCCGGCTATTACTTTTTCTGATGATCCACTAAGAATAATGAGAGCCGTGCGTTTTGCATCTCAACTTAATTTTGATATTGCACCTGAAACATTTGAGGCTATAACAAACAATGCGGAAAGATTAAAGATCGTTTCACAGGAGAGAATAACCGAAGAACTCAATAAGATCATATTATCTCCTTTACCTTCCTATGGTTTTAAATTGTTGTACCAAGCCGGTATACTTCGATTGATTTTTCCTGAAATGGCCGATTTGCAGGGAGTAGAAGTGATTCAAGAAAAAGGACATAAAGACAATTTTTATCATACACTTAAAGTATTGGACAACTTATCCAAAACTTCATCTGACTTGTGGCTACGTTGGGCTGCTATTTTGCATGATATAGCTAAACCATTAACCAAGAAATTTGATGAAAAAACAGGCTGGACCTTCCATGGTCATGAGGATAAGGGTGCCAAAATGGTTCCTGAGATTTTCAGGAGATTGAGGTTGCCCTTGAATGATAAAATGAAGAAAGTAAAGAGATTGGTTCGATTACATTTACGCCCCATAGCTTTGGTAAAAGAGGAAATCTCCGAGTCGGCCATTCGTAGATTGTTATTTGAAGCTGGCGAAGACTTGGAAGATCTGTTGTTATTGTGCCG
>JAPUIM010000552.1 GCA_027297025.1 Bacteroidota bacterium
GTTCAAAAGGAATGCCTTTATCAATGAAAGGTTTAACCGTTTGAGTCGTTCTTTGTAGGGAAGATGTATAGATCTTTTGAAAGGGCACCTGTTGGTAGGCATCAAAAAATGCCTGGGCTTGTTTATAACCGGTCTCATTGAGGGAACTGTCAATACCACTGCCCTGTACCACCCCTCTATTATTGAAATCAGTCTGGCCGTGCCTGATCAGGTAGATTTTTTTGGTCTCCAATTTTTTCTATTTTTGCTTACGACTGCGCGAATATATCGCTTGTATAGTTATTTTCAATAAAATGATCCATCCAGATTTAACGGTTGAGAAACTCAACCATATGAGCAAGCAAACAATTATAGAGAAAATCGGCATAGTATTTACCGAAGTAAGTGAGGAATGCGTGTCGGCCACCATGCCGGTTGACCACCGAACTCATCAGCCTTTCGGTATTTTGCACGGAGGTGCTTCAGTAGTACTGGCCGAGACCTTGGGCAGTGTAGCTACCCTGTGCAATATCGACCTTGAGACTCAAAACTGCGTAGGTGTGGAGGTCAATGCTAACCATATACGTTCCAAAAGGGAAGGACAGGTGTTGGGCAAAGCGACTCCCATTAACCGGGGTAAAAAGATACAGGTATGGGAAATCAAAATTACTGACGAAGAAGAAAACCTGGTTTGCATCAGCCGCATCACCATGGCAGTGATTAATAAACCAAAGCAATGAACCAAGTACTAAAATGGGAGCAAGATCTATTGAAAAATTCCAAAAGATTGCCTTTAGCAAAATAAAACAGAACGCGGCTATCCAGACCTTATTGGATTTTAGCTATAACAACAATCTGGCCGCAGCGGCCTGGAGGCTACCCGGGGATACCGAAAAACACTTGATCGTTGATCTTTCGGGAGAATTCAAGCGGGTTAAAACTGATCTGGAAGAACTGGATAAAGGTTTCATTTTTGCCCCCTTTGACAATCCACAAAACCAACAAAGTATTTTTGTGCGCGCTGATTTTCACTATAGTAGCGCCCAGCGCAAATTACAGCTGGATCCCAGATATGATGGCACAGAAAATCCAGGGTTAGATCTGGATCCCCTTTTCGATGGCTTAAGTGATCCCGATGGGCTACCAGAATCCGCCACCCATTATTATATCAACCGAGACTACCGTGCTTCTGGAACCGATCAAAAAACTTACGAGGGCTGGGTAAAACAAGCATTAGAGGCCATTCATGCAGAGGAATTTCACAAAGTGGTCCCCTGCCGGACCAAATTCATTCAGTTAGGTGCAAAGTTTGACTTGGTTAAAAATTTCCTGGCTTTGTGTAAAGCTTACCCAAATGCCTTTGTTTCAGTGGTATCGGTACCCGGCCTGGGCACCTGGATGGGGGCCACTCCCGAGGCCTTGATCTCAATGGATAAACACAAGATCTTTCGCACTGCCTCCCTTGCCGGAACCCAATTGTACGATCCAGCCAAGCCCTTGCCCCAGGTAGCCTGGACTCAGAAAGAAATTGAAGAACAAGCCATGGTAAGCCGTTTTATAATCAATTGTTTTAAGAAGATCAGACTCAGGGAGTTTGAAGAGATCGGACCCAGAACTTCCAAAGCGGCTAATCTGGTGCACCTAAAGACCGATTATTCGGTAGATACCAAGGAAGTGAACTTCCCCCAGTTAGGTACGGTAATGTTGGAATTGCTTCACCCCACCTCTGCTGTGTGTGGCATGCCACGACAGTCCTCTCTGGATTTCATTAAACACACAGAAAATTTTGATCGTGCCTTTTATACCGGTTACCTTGGTCCGGTGAACATGGGAGAAGAATCCCATTTATTTGTCAACCTGCGCTGCATGCAGTTATTGGCAGGTGAGGCCGTCCTATATGCGGGAGCAGGCATCATCGCCAATTCAGAGCCGGAAATGGAATGGCAGGAAACCGAGATCAAGTGCGATACCCTGCTAAATGTGATCAGACCTTAGATTTTATTTTGGCGAAATTTTCCGGGGGCATAGTAGTTCATGTAGTCTTGTCAAAACCACCGAAATAAACACTCATATATGCACCAGCCATTTGACAAACACCAGTCCCTAGATTACTAAATGATTACGTGGTATAAAATCTATAAAAAGTGAATCGATATATTCTAACTCTACTTTTCTCATTTACTTCTTTGGTGGTTCTTTGTCAATCAGTAGAACACGATTTCAGGATTAGAACTATTACTGCAGGGATCACCCTGTCCAGTCTCTCTGACACAAGTTCGATAATTGAAGCTGTTGAATTTCTAAAAGAAGCTAGAAACGGGTATAAAACCATGGGTTATGAGGTACAAACCATTCGGATAGCGACACAAAACCTTCACGAATTCTTAAATGGTAAAACTCATAAAGAAGCGCTTCCTTATTTAATAAAATTTGACCAAATAGCTCAAAGAGATAATATAGGATTTGCAATGGGTTGGATCTTGGCTCCGGATAAATATGATGCTGACATTGCTGAATGGGTAATTAAATTGATAAACCAAACTCAAACAATAAGTTTTAGTCTTCCAATTTCGTCCACTCAATCAGGAATTCATACCAACTCAATAAAAGCTGCAGCGGAAATCACTAAAGTAATCTCAAAAAATAGCAAAGGAGGCGAGGGCAATTTTAGATTTACAGCCTCAGCCAATTGTCCTGCAGGAATACCCTTTTTCCCGGCAGCTTATCATGAAGGGCCAAACAGCTTTGCCATAGGATTAGAATCTCCAAATATACTGACCAGGGTATTTTCCGAATCAAATTGGAATGAGGCCAAACATAATTTAAAACTTGAGCTAGAAACTCAGTTTAAACCGATTCAAAGTCTGGCTGAGAAAATTTCAAAATCATCTGGTTGGATTTATGACGGAATTGATACCTCCCCCGCACCTGGACTCGATGCAAGTATTGGGCAAGCTATTGAAACTTTAACCAAACATCCATTTGGCGGGCCTTCAACGCTTAGGGCTTGTGCATTAATTACGGATGTTCTCAAAAATCTTGAACTAAAAACTTGTGGTTATTCAGGTTTAATGCTTCCGGTAATAGAGGATAAAATACTTGCCAAAAGAGCAATGGAAAACCGTTTTACACTTCAAGAACTATTGTTGTTCTCCTCTGTCTCAGGTACAGGATTGGATGTAATTCCTCTACCTGGAAATACCACTATTGAGACAGTTGAAAGAATTTATTATGATGTCGCAGCTCTTTCTTTGAAATATACCAATAAAGCGTTATCCGCCAGATTATTTTTAATCCCTGACAAAGTAGTTGGAGACTTAGTGGAATTTGATAATCCGTATTTGACATCAACAACGGTTATGAAAATCGAATAGCAGCCCCCCAACAATGCGTAAAATGCATAGGCTAACTCGGCCCATTTCGTTTTCCATGATACGCTACTCAATATAGAATGGTAGATTTCAGATGATCATTGTAATATTAAAAAAAATCTCAAAATAAATTTTCAATATGAGTTGGATAAAAACTATCAACTACCAGGATGCAGATTCAAAATTAAAAAGAATTTACGACCGAGTTAAAGGCGCTAATAACAACATCGATAACGTTTTATCAATACATAGTTTGCGACCTCACTCATTAGTGGGACATATCACCTTGTACAAAAGCGTCCTGCACAACTCAAATAATGAGCTTCCAAAATGGTTTTTAGAATCAATTGGAGTATATGTTAGTCATTTGAACAAATGCAACTATTGTGTA
>JAPUIM010000553.1 GCA_027297025.1 Bacteroidota bacterium
TTTACGACCTTGCCGGAATTTGGATATCAAAGAGCAGATCCATCTATTGCTCAAATGCAAAGGTACCTATGGTATGGCTTCATCTCATGCCTCCAGTTCTGTGGCCATGATCACCACTCTATGGCTTGTGTTTAAAAATCAAGTTAACTGGATCCGCTATTTATATCTTTGGGTGCTTTTGGTCATTTACAGTCGTATTTATGTGGGGGTACACTACCCTGGCGATGTAATTTTTGGAACGCTGGTGGGGTTAGCGGTAAGTTTTGGACTGGTTTTTTTGTACAGGAGACTGGATGAAAAATATGCCATCGGTATTGATCATTCAAAACATTAACCGTAGCGGAAAGGTATGCCCCTGATGAATAGTTTAATTAACTTTCTCAACCCATCGTAGTAAAGTGCGATCATTAAGAAAATGCTCATGAGCCAAATGATGATCATATTAAAATAAGGAGTATCGTACATATTGCCCCAAAAATGTTTCTTGGGAGCAAAAAATTTGGTGCGGAAATCTAAAGGGCCATCCGTCTCAGTGGGTTCGTTATAAATAGGATAGATCTTCTGGATCAATCTTCCATCCTTTTCAATGATTCTGTCGGTGGCAGCACGGTTTTTCACCATATTCCCCAATGACTCATTTTGATATTGCTGTCGCATTTTTTCAAAAAAAGCCCTTTTTTTGGCAGTATTGGTCATTTGTGCGATTAGTTGGTCTTTTTCCTCACGGGTTATATTGAATTTGTTGTTGTAGAATTTACGCAGGGTACGGAGGAAGAAAGCTGTCTCTTGATAAACTGTAGAATCGAATTGATCCACATTCAAACGATCAAATTCCGGGAGTTTGTCTTTTCCCACCATATCCAGCTCATCATCAATTTCATTTCTCAACAATTCAAAATGGGGCCCCATGGCCTCTTTATAGTTATTTGACTGGTCCTTGACCATATTGTTAAACACCAAAGACAACTTGGATTCCAAAACAGGAATATGGTATGCTGTTTTGTACTCAGCATCAGCGATAACCTTGTCATAATCATAAAAGTGTTGTTCAAACTCATTGTTTTTGAACTGGGCTACCATAACTGCTTCAAATGCCCATCTGGAGGGCATAATATCTCCCATTATAGGAACCTCATCCATAGTAGTCACCTGTGGGTTGAATTTGTCGAAATTGATCACCACTCCACTTAAGATCAATTGGGGTATCAACAGTATGGGAATCAGAATGTACACCGTCACTGCCGAATCAAAGGCGGAAGATATGTTTAGACCCATCATATTGGCCACGCAGGAGGTGGTAAACAAGATCATCCAATAACTGAGGGTCATTCCTTTTATTTCCAGAATAAATTCTCCAATCAGCACAAACAATAAGGTTTGAATAGCAGAAATAGCAAATAATATCAAAACCTTGGAAAAAAGGTAACTGATCCGGCTCAGATTCAGGAAAGATTCCCTTTTCAAGATCTTGCGGTCGTGGATAATTTCCTCGGCACTAACGGTCAAGCCCATAAACAAGGCCACGAAAATGCTCATAAAAAAGAATACCGGAATGTTGACATTTTTACTGAACACATAACCCAATCCTTCTATTTCCAAGGGTGGAAAGTACCGCGCTATATAAGCCAGGAAAAAAGCCAACACCGGAGCTTCCAGAGAATTGATCACCATATACTGGTTATTGCTCAACTTCGATTTAATGTCACGAATAGTAAAGATCTTTAGCTGTTTTATTTTATTGGGGATCTGTTGAGCAATTTTCAGCGGTTCCTTGATGGTTTCAATTTTGGGCATCTTTATGAACTTCTTGAAATGTTCATGCCATTCGGTTGGATTGACTTTGCGTTGATCGGTAAAGCGACCATATTCATTGACCACCTTGGTTTCAATTATATTAAATATCTCTTCTACTCTTACCGTACCACATTGAATACAAGAGCCCTGGTCCCGATCGGCCAGACTGGCGATTTCTTTAAAGTAGGTTACCGCTTCAACCGGTTTTCCATAATAGATCATTAAGCCACCCACATCCAAAATCATCAGGGTATCGAACATTTTGAAGATATCAGAAGAAGGCTGATGGATCACCACAAACACCATTTTCCCCCTCAGGGATAACTCTTTTAGCAGATCCATGATATTTTCAGAATCACGGGAGGACAACCCGGAAGTCGGCTCATCCACAAATAGCACAATTGGTTCCCTAATAAGTTCCAGTCCTATATTCAAACGCTTGCGTTGGCCGCCACTAATGGTCTTATCCAGGGGAGACCCAACCTTTAGTTCTTTAATGTCCGTCAGTCCCAAACTCCGAAGAACGCGTGTCACCAGATCTTCGGTCTCCGCTTGGGTATGTTGTTTAAAACAGAGACGGGCGGCGTAATAAAGGTTCTGAAATACCGTAAGGTCCTCGAATAGGAAGTCATCCTGAGGCACATAGCCGATCACGCCTTCAATGCGGTCTTTCTCTTGGTGGATATCCACTCCATTGATCAAAACCCTACCGGCAGAAGGTACTTCGTTGCCATTGAGGACGTTGAGCAAGGTGGATTTGCCCGAACCAGAGGCGCCCATGATCCCCATCAGCTTTCCCCCTTCCTCGGCGATGTTGATGTCTCTCAACCCGATATGGCCACTTTTGAATTTGAAAGTAATATTATCTGCTACAAAGGACAGTTTGGTCTCTACTTCGGAATAGAGAAATTTTCCCACCACATCGCTGTAATAAACAGGGTTGATCTTGGTGCCACGGATGGTACTGCCGGCGGGAAATATGTAGATCTTCCGGGAATTTAGGGGGAGTCCGTTCAATGTCAGCGAAGTAATACCTATGTATTTGATAAAATAGGTCTCCATTTCCGACAATCGCAGGATAGTAATGAGTCCGGTGAGTTCCTTGGACACCATGTGTTTACTGTGATAGGGATGATCTCCCGAACCTTCGTCAATGATCAGGATATTGGTAAAGGACATCTCTTCGAT
>JAPUIM010000554.1 GCA_027297025.1 Bacteroidota bacterium
GGCAAACCGTTTTTATAACTTCCTTTGGAATCAATAATTCCATTGGAATAATAAGTGATTCTTGAACCCTCTCCATCTGCAAAATCACCTTTGGGAAGGGTATTCCCATTAGGAGAAAAAAACTCTCCTAGCTTCAACAACTTACCCCTCGTCCAGGTTTCTTCTTGCCGCAATTGTCCATTTGCATGAAAGGTCCCCCAAAGGCCATCTTTTTTTCCGTTTATCATGCCACCTATATCCCGAAGTTGGCCCTTAAAGTGATAGAAAAACCACTGTCCATGTTGTAGATTTTGCCGATAACTGCCTTCCATTTCTAATTGTCCTGTAGTGTAAAAAAATTTCCAATTCCCCTCCATCAAATCATTTTCATACTTACCTGTAGAATACAGTTTTCCATTTTCGTAAAAGTTTTTCCAAACACCTTCTTTTTGGCCCTTATGGTATTTTCCTATTACACTTTGCAATCCTGATTGGTGATATTCCAGGTAAGTACTGTCTTCCAAACCCCTAATAAATAGCACCGATTTTTTTAAATCTTGGTTAGAGTAGTAATCCTTCCACCACCCATGAGGTATTCCTTGGTCATATTCTTCCAATTTTATTAGCGACCCTTTACCATGGAAGAATTTCCACTTACCCTGAGGGAGGTTTTCCTGATAGGAAGTGACTGACAGTTTTCCTCCCCCGGTATAATATTCGGTCCAAATGCTGTCTTTTTTTCCTTTCTTGTAATAAGCTTCAAGGGCAATTATTCCATTTTCGAAATATTCCAACCATGGTCCATTTTCCAAATCTTCTTTATAATTGCTTGAGATCATCAAAACCCCCAGATCGTCATACTTTTTGTATGGTCCATTCCGCAAACCATTTTTATACCTTGACTTGGTTTCCATAATGCCATTTTTGTAATAAGTGATCCAGATCCCATTCTTACTGCCCGAAATATATTCCCCTTCCGATTGAATGGTGCCATTGCCAAAATAATATTTCCATACCTCAACTTTCACACTGTCTTTAAATTGCCCTTTTGATTTCAGTCTCTTACTATTGTAATACTCACGGTACTTCCCCTCAACAATGCCTCGCTGATAAGTGATTTCCCGGGTGACTATACCGTTTTCGTCATAGAAGATCCATGAACCATTTTTTTTCCCCTTTTCAAAACCTCCTTCATATAACAGTTCACCAGTGATTTTATAGAATTTCCAATTTCCAGTCTTTTGATTTTCCTCTAATATTCCCACCGAGAAATGAGTGGAATCCGAGGAATATATTACCGACTCCTGCGCAACCATTATCTGGCAGAATATGACCAGGGATAATATCAAATAGTATTTTGTGCAAATCATATTGATTATACTAATCGATTTTGTCCAGGCATTTTAAGAATAAAATGAGGTTTTCTACTGCAAAATGTGGCAATAATTTCCATTTATCTAAATCCAATTTTTTACTCAATTTCAGAAATTGATGATCCACTAAAAAATCACTGATTTCTTGTCTTCCCAACCTGTCTATCAGTACATAGTTGTCTTTTTGGAAATGATGTTCCCAGGGTGAATCATTAACACAAAAGAAAATATTTTGATTATGTAATTTCTCCAATTGATCTACAAATGTTTCCCGATATTTCATAAGATCCATGTGGCCCAGGTGTAATGTGGTGCTGAAATGATGGCCCCACCAAAACATTACCCTGTAGGCAAAAATTTCCTTTGTCTTAAACTTTCGGGGATAATCCAAAACAAGATAGGGCAACCCTTTATAGTTTTCCCCCTTTGATATTTTCCCTCCTTTAGTTAGAGTGTTGGGGGGAAAGCGAAAAGTTGAGGATTTCAGTTGTTGTTGTAGCTCCAATTCGGTTTCACCTAATAAGGACTCTATTTTTTGAATAATAAGATTTTTGGTCAGCAGGAAATCTGAATTCAATAAATACGAAAGCTCTTTTTTAGATAACTCCACCTCACAGATGATTATAGGTGCTTTACCATTTGATAAGAGCGGAGGCCCAGGTGAAGCCACTTCCGAAAGTGGCCAGGCAAACCAGGCTATCCTCCTTTATTTTGTTTTCGGACCGGGCTTCATTTAAGGCGATAGGAATAGAAGCAGCAGTAGTATTGCCATAGCGCATGATGTTGTTATAAACTTTATCATCGGATAAACCCAATTTTTTCTGCACCAATTGGCTTATCCTGAGATTGGCTTGATGAGGAATAAGCAGATCTATATCGTCTAAGGTTAGGTGGTTGGCCTTTAGCGCCTCTTGGATCACTTCCTGAAATCGTACCACCGCATGTTTAAATACAGATTGACCGTTCATTACCGGAAATGCAGAGCCACCTGGTTTATACATTTCTGAAGTGATCCGGTCTTTTTTATAAAACCCCGGGTCTATTACTGCTAGTTCTTCGGCATATTGGCCTTCACTATGTAGATGTGTTGACAATATGCCTTTATTGAGTTCATCGGTGGGGGTGAGAACAACCGCTCCCGCTCCGTCTCCGAATATCACCGATACGTGTCTCCCATGATTGCTATAATCCAACCCTACGGAGTGCAACTCAGATCCTACTACCAAAATGCTCCTGTACATCCCCGTTTTAATAAATTGATCAGCCACTGACAAACTATAAATAAAGCCGCTGCATTGGGCCCTAATATCGATGGCGGCGATATTGCGAAATGGGAGTGAACGTTGGAGCAACACGCCATCTCCAGGAAAAACGTAGTCAGGGCTTAACGTAGCATAAATGATAAGATCAATATCATGGGCTTCCATTCCAGCATCATTCAGGGCATTCTTACTGGCTTCAATGGCAAGATCGTAATTGCTTTGTTCTCCCGGTGTTACATGTCGTCTTTCACGAATGCCCGTCCTCTCCTGAATCCATGCATCAGTGGTATCCAATATCTTTTCCAGATCAAAATTGGTGACAACCCGATCCGGGACATAGTGACCGATTCCTGTAATGATTGAATTTTTCATAGATGTTGATTACTCCTGAGCAAAACTTAGTTAAATAAAGTATAATTGCCAAACTGATCAACTGCCTGACTGGGTTGAATTATCTGAGGGCTATCCTGTTTGATGGAATTGACCAAAGGTGAAATAGTATAATAGCTCATGGCTTCCGATTGGTAGGGTTTTAGTAGATCCAATAACATTTCCAGGGATTCAGTATCATTTAGCCAATTTCGTTCATAGTTCGAAGGTAGGATTACCGGCATCCGGGAATTAATTTCCTGGAGAGAGCCAATGGCATCTATCGTAATAATTTTGAAGGTATGTATGAACTGTCCATCCTCTTCATACTCCTCCCAAATACCGGCGAAGGTAAAGGGCTCCTCACTCTTCAGCAAAACACGATACGGCACTTTCCCTTTTTTACCTACGGATTTCCACTCATAGTATCCATCTGCCGGTACCAAACACCGTCTGGAAACCAAAGCATTTTTCATGGTTTGTTTTTCCCTGATCTGTTCAGCTTCTATCTGGATCCACTTAGTACTTATGGATTTATTTTTGGACCATTTTGGAGTAATTCCCCAATAGAAATAGGAAAAACCATGGGGGCTGGCATTGGAAATTACCGGCACCAACTGGGTAGGGGAGATATTATAGTGTGGTTGGTATGCGTTGGTAGTTTCCACATCAAATCTCTCTTTCAATTGAGTGGCGGGAGTAAATAGCGAGTATCTTAGGGGCATGTATCAAATCTAAGTATTAAATCAATTGTTCAGAATGAAATTACCGCAATTAATTTTACTGGTTTTTGATAAACTTCAGCGCTCTACTCTCTGACCAATATACCCCATGGCTATTGTTACTATAGAAACCACAATGTCCACCTTCCCTGGGATATTCAATGGTCAAGTATTTATTGTCAATGTCCCGGGGGTAACAATCAGATGCCAGGAAAGGATCGTTTAATGCATTCACTATCAGGGTAGGAATTTTAATATCAGCAAGAAAATTGATTGAGCTACAAGATTGATAATAATGAAGGGCGTTTTTAAAACCATGCAAGGGAGCAGTATAAGCGTCATCGAATTGATAGAGTGTTTTTATTTTGTCCAGACCTTTGACTTCGAGTTTTCCGGGCATTAGTCTGGCCTTTGTTCTTATTTTATTCTTTAAGCTATTTAAAAACCTAAACGCATAGGGATAATTATAAATTTTAGAGATTTGGATACAACTGCTGTGCAGGTTCAGAGGAACGGAAAAGGTCACTGCTTTTTTAATCCGAGGGTGAATTTTTTTAGAATGTTCCCCCAAATACTTTAAAGTAATATTGCCTCCCAAACTGAATCCTATAAGATGGATTGTCTGGTACTGTTGGTGTTGAAGGGCGTGCTGTATAATCAACCCCAGGTCATCAGTTGCTCCACTGTGATAAAAACGCAAACAATGGTTAATCTCCTCACTGCACCCTCGGTAGTTCCAGGCCACTATGTCAAAACCGTTAGCAAAGAAGGCTTTGGCCATACCCAAAACATGAGATCTTTTGCTGTTGCCCTCAAGTCCATGG
>JAPUIM010000555.1 GCA_027297025.1 Bacteroidota bacterium
AAGAGGAAATAGTGAAATATTATGAGGGGAACATTGAGAATTTCGAATTGAAGCAAAATATTATCCGTGGGATTTATATTAAGATCCCTAATGAAGCCCCTCAACTTGAAAAACTTACGTTATTGATCAATTCCTCTCAGCCTAAAGAACAAGAGGAGCTCAAATCTTATTGCCTAAGATTTGCTACAGCATACTCATTAGAAGATTCTACCTGGATTAATTTTGATGAAGTCGTTGAAGATTCGCCAATGAATGGAATACTCAACAAGGTTCAGTTTCTTAAGGATAACCGATACATCGAAACTTCTGATGACCAGTTTAGTTATTTTTTACGGATAGATGAGTACAAAATAAGTGATCAAATTTCGCCATTAGAATTTGTGAAAGACCAGATAAGAAATATAATAATAAATAAAAGGAAGGTGGAATTGGCAAACAATTTGGAAAATGAAGTTTTTGATAGAGCGGTTAACAACAACGATTTTGAAATATTTAATAATTATTAGAAGGATAAGCGTAGTAATCTTAATTATGTTACTGACTTCTGAGACGTTTTCACAGGAGGGCGTGATAATCGATGAAATAATAGCAAAAGTTGACAACCACATTGTATTAAAATCTGAACTCGAATTAGCTTACCTGGACCTATTGACAAGAGGGCAGCTTGCCGGGTCTAACAGTAGATGCAAAGTGCTTGAGAATCTAATCGTAAGTAAGTTGTTACTGGCAAAAGCAGAGATTGATTCTGTTATTGTAGTTGATGCCCAAGTAGAAGCCAGTCTCAGCAATAAAATGCAATATTTCATATCTCAAATAGGATCAGAGGAAAGATTGGAAGAATATTATGGAAAATCTATCGAGCAATTTAAAGAGGAACTAAAAGAGCAGGAGAAAGAACAAATGACAATCCAAAGAATGCAAAGTAGAATTACAAATGATGTAACCATCACACCAGCGAAGGTCAAAAAGTTCTTTACCAATATCCCACATGATAGCTTGCCTTATTTTTCAAAAGAAGTTTCACTAGGACAAATCACCAAAATTCCCGAGGCCGGAGATAAAATAAAAAACGAAATTAAAGCAAGGTTATTGAAATTAAAACAAAGGATAGAAACTGGTGAAGACTTCAATACACTTTCCCGGGAAAATTCCGAGCCGATAACTGCCCGTACAGGAGGCGAGTTGGGATGGATGCGAAGAGGAAACTTAGTGGCTGAATATGAAGCCACAGCCTTATCCCTTGAAGTCGATGAAATCTCTAATCCAGTTGAATCCCAATTTGGCATCCATCTCATCCAATTGTTAGAAGTAAGGGGTAATGAATTTAATTCCCGCCATATCTTAATTTCAATAATCCCAAACGAAAAAGATATCCGGAAATCCATGGATGAGTTAGACAGTATCCGAAATTTGATATTATTGGATTCTATAACTTTCGAGAAAGCGGCAAAAGACTTCTCTGATGATAAAATAACTGCTGCCAATGGAGGATTTTTACTTGATGATGATACCGGGGCGCCCTGGATCTCTGTAGAAAAGTTAGACCCTACTACCTTTTTTACTATAGACACTATGCAGGTAGGAAATATCAGCAAAGCTTCAGTGTTTCAAACTGAAACCGGAGACAATTCAGTAAGAATATTATTTTATAAAGGATTCGTCAAACCACATCAGGCCAACCTGGATCAGGATTATCAAAAAATCAGACAGGCAGCATTAAGCGCCAAGAAATCCAAAATCCTGAACGATTGGTTTAATAAAGCCCGTTTTGATGTTTTTATTAACATTGATGATGATTACTCTTTTTGCAACATACTTAATTAATGAGCGTACAAGTTCTTATATCTGTTATAAATGAAAGAAATCCCAAATGAAGTTGAAGTTGCTGATGATCTCCTTCAAGCTTATAAAACCCTTACAAAAGAGATCTCCAAGGTAATTATTGGCCAGGAAGATGTAGTTAAATTAGTATTAACCTGCATTTTTTGCCAGGGGCATTCCCTGCTTATTGGTGTACCCGGATTAGCAAAAACTTTGCTTATCAATACAATTGCGTCAGCGCTGGATCTTGAATTTAATAGGATACAGTTTACGCCCGATTTGATGCCATCTGATATTTTGGGCGCTGAAACACTTGATAAAGAACGGAATTTCAAATTTATCAGAGGCCCGATATTTGCAAATATTATTCTGGCCGATGAAATAAACAGAACCCCTCCTAAAACCCAGGCGGCATTATTGGAAGCCATGCAGGAATACTCAGTAACAATTGCGGGTAACAAATACGAATTGAGTATGCCCTTTTTCGTGCTTGCTACTCAAAATCCTATCGAGCAAGAAGGAACATATCCATTACCAGAAGCACAACTTGACAGGTTTATGTTCAACATTTTTCTTGATTACCCTTCCTACCAAAATGAGATCGATATTGTAAAGAGTACTACTTCAGATACAAAATATAAAGTAAATAAAGTACTTCATGGAGAAGATATTATGGCTTATCAGCATCTGGTTCGCAGAGTGCCAATTGCCGACAATGTGGTAGAATACGCTGTGACCCTGGTTCAGAAAACACGACCCTTTACAGATCAAGGGGCTGAAATTGCAAATCAATACTTAGAATGGGGAGCTGGCCCAAGGGCCTCTCAATATCTGGTAATGGGGGCCAAAGCCAATGCGTTGCTTGAGGGAAAGTATTCCCCGGATATAGAGGATATTCAGGCCGTGGTAAAGCCAACACTAAGGCATAGGATGGTACGAAACTTTAAAGCGGAAGCTGAAGGAATAACCGTAGATAATATTATCGATCAACTTTTGTGATCAATTGAATTTATTTGTTTTAGTCTTTTTTCTTAAATTTTGTTTAGATATAAACCTGAAATCGATTAACCCATAATCGTCATTTAGAGCAACTCATCGGATGAGTTGTATTCATTTAGTCATATTCATAAAACCCTTTACCCGTCTTCATTCCCAGTAACCCGCCGTTTACCATCTGCTGTTGAATTCGGCTGGGCCTGAATTTGGCATCCTGATAAAAGTAATCATAAATTGACTTTGTTACGTAGAAATTCGTGTCAATTCCAATCAGGTCCATTAATCTAAACGGCCCCATTTTAAACCCTGAATTTTCCATTAGAAAATCTATGGTCTGGTGGTCGGCAACTTTTTCCTCAAGGATCTTCAAACTTTCCAAATAAAAATGCCTGGCTACCCGATTTACAATAAAGCCCGGTGAATCATTTGCCAATATTGTTTCTTTGCCAAGTTTTTTCGAAAACTCCACTACTTTTCTTGTTGTATCCTGAAAAGTAGATAAACCAGTGATCACTTCCACCAGTTTCATAACGTGGGCCGGATTAAAAAAATGCATGCCTATAAAATTGCCCGGCCTGGATAGGTGAGCTGCAATACTGGTTATTGGAATTGAAGAGGTATTGGTAGCAATAATGGTTTCTTCTGAATTAATTTCTTCAAGATCCCTAAACAATTGAACTTTCGCATCCAGTTTTTCAATGATGGCTTCAATAATTAAATCAGCGCTAACATCTTCAATGTCAGTAGAACTAACGATATGATCCAGTGTAAATTGTTTTTGCTCATTATTGATCTTACCTTTTTCAATTCCAATTGAAAGATTTCTTTCAATCTGTTCTATAGCCCGCCCAACAATCCCACTATCAAGATCATAGAGAAGGGTTTCAAAGCCAGTCATCGCGCAAACCTGTGCTATCCCCTGACCCATAGTGCCAGCGCCAACTACGGCAACTTTTAGTGATCCGGCAACAATGGTCATAAAGTTCGGAATTGCTTTAGAAACCTAATATCATTTTCAGTATATAACCTGAGGTCATTGACCTGGAATTTTAACTGTGCAATCCTTTCAATGCCCATACCAAAAGCAAAACCCGTGTACTCTTCGGAATCTATCCCACAGTTTTCCAAAACATTGGGATCAACCATCCCTGAGCCAGCGATCTCCACCCATCCGGTGTATTTACAAATATTGCATCCTTCGCCCTTACAAATGTTGCAGGATATATCAATTTC
>JAPUIM010000556.1 GCA_027297025.1 Bacteroidota bacterium
TAGGGAGACGGTGTTGCCGGCATATTTTTCTTTTTCCAGGGTTTCTGCACTGGGGGGAACTTTTTTTCCATTTAATACGAGATCGTAGCGCATTCCAGTGGTAACATGAAAGCCTGTCTTTTTGGTTTCTACTGTCACGATAGCCTGTCCTTCAGTGGCTTCTTTGAAGATTTCATTCCAGAATTTTTCATCATAGTTGGAATCTTCGTTTAGTACGTCAGCATCTATGTATGGAAAAACAGTAATTTTTCCCTGAAAATTGATCGACCTGATGGCATACCTTATGACTCCTACCTGATCATCGACAATGCTGCAAAATCTTTTGGCATTTACCTTTATTTGGTGCCCGTCTTCCATTTTGGCGTCAAAGGAACGTTCCAGGTAACCCTCTTTCATGTTGAGCAACCTGGTAAAATTCTCTACTTCACATTTGTTCAAATCCAATTCCTGACCTTCCAGGGATATATCAATACCTATCCAATTTGCGGCATTCAAGACTTTGGCGAAGTATTCGGGATAGCCGTTTTTCCACCAACCTACCCGGGTTTTATCAGGATAATAAACACCGGCCACATAACTTCCCTGCAGGGTTTTACCAGTAAATTTCTCTTCGAAATTGGCCCTTTGTCCCATGCGGCCGTTGCCAATACTAAATACACTTTCGCTTATTTTATTAAATTCACGGTGAAATCCTTCTTCGATTATGCACCACTCATCTTGCTTTAAATATTGTTTCATTAGAGTACTAAATTTTGGCCATTATTTGGTGCCATAAAACTGAAGACGGTTAATATTCATTTCATCAAATGAAGAGATAACAAAATCTGCTTCTCCCAAAATACTGGATGAACCCACACCAATACTGAACATGCCGCCGTTTTTTGCCGCTTCAATACCCGCTTTGGCATCCTCAAAAACCACGCAGTCCACTGGGTCCACTTGTAGATCCTGGGCACAGAGGAGAAATACTTCGGGACTGGGTTTGGCTTTGGATATGCGGTTACCATCCACAATAGCTTCAAAATAAGATTCAATACCTACTCTTCCCAAAATACGCCTGGCATTCTTGCTAGCGGATGCCAGGCCCAACTTGATCCCTTTCCGCTGCAATTCATTAAAAAAGTGTTTTACTCCGGGTAGGATATCTTCAGGTGTCATCTTGGATATCAGCTCCACATACCATCCATTTTTCTTTTCGGTTAATTCATCTTTGGTCATCTGATCAAAGGTGATTCCACCAATTTCCAAAATGATTTCCAGAGATCGTTGGCGACTTACGCCCTTGAGATTTTCATTTTCCTCTTCGGTAAAACCCTTTATTCCCAATTCATCGGCCAGTCGTTTCCAGGCTTGATAATGAAAAATTGCGGTATCTACCACCACTCCATCCAAATCAAAAATACATGCTTTCACTGATGTCACTTACTTAATTATTTATTTTAGTTCAACACTGGTTAATTTATTGGGCGGCAAATCTAAGCCTTTACCTTTAACATCAATATTCAACATGTTGTTTTTTTGCGTTTCCCACAAAAATGTCGCCCGGGCCTGATTGATATGGATTTTTAAATCATCTCCTCGCCATTTGATTTTGAAGCGGATTTCTTTCCAAGTATCGGGGAGCCACGGCTTGAAAGTGAGCCGTTGGTTTTTGATACGCAGGCCACCAAATCCGTTGGCGATTGATTGCCAGGTACCACCGGCGGAGGCGATATGCATACCCCATTCTGTATTGCCTTGGTTGTCAATCAAATCGACATAGGCCGCTCGCTCAAAGTATTGAAGGGCCTTTTCATAATTATTGGTTTCTATGCCCATGATGGTATGCACACTGGGACTCAATGAGGATTTGTGCATGGTGCGAGCCTCATAGTATTCATAGTTGGCCTTTTTCACCTCATCGCTGAATTCGTCGGGCAATATGTAGAGCAGCATCACCACATCGGGTTGCTTGATCAGCGTCGTACCTTGGCTATTGTCATGATTGTAACCCTTTGGGAAGATAGGCATATAATTTTCGTCCCACTCAGTGATAGGGACATCTTTTAATTTGAAATAGCCCTCAAATTCTTCGATAAGCTTTTGCTTGGGGTCAAAAGGGATGTATACTTTTCCGGCTTTGCGATTCCACTCGGCTACTTCAGCCTCTGACAATTGGAGTTTACTACTTATCGTCTTAAAGTCCTCCGGAAAATTTTCTTTTATTAAATTATAATATTCAACAGATTTCTCAAGATTCCATTTAGTTAACCAATTGGTATAAACACTGTTGTTCACCAATTCGTGGAATTCGTCCGGGCCCTCCAATTCGGTCAGTTCGTACCTGTCTTCCCTTTCATTGTATTCCAACCGGCTTTCCCAAAACCTGGCTGTCTCGAATAGGATCTCCGCACCATACTGGGTGAAAAATTCATGGTCCTGGGTAGCGGTGTAGTAAGAGAGGATGCCGAAAACAACGGCGGATGTAATATGCAATTCTCTCTCTCCCGTCCATATCCGTATTGACCCATCGGCAGACCAGGGAGGGGTGGCTTCGTGGCCGGTATCTGCCGACTCCCAGGGAAAACGTACGCCTTTGTAACCATCCTGCTGTGCGTATTCCCGGGCTCCCTTCATGGTATGGTAGCGATATAGAAGCAGCGCTTTGGCGGTTTCAGGTTGGGTAAAGATGTAAAAAGGCAATAGGAATATCTCGGTATCCCAAAAGATGTGGCCTTTGTAACCCTCACCGGACATGCTCTTGGCCCCTACATTAGCCCTCGGATCATCGGGATTGGCAGTGATTAGCATGTGGTAGATATTGAAACGTACCGCATGGTTGGCTTTGGCGTCGCCCTCTATCTCCATATCGCAGTCATTCCATAAATGCTCCCAGGCTTCCTGATGGAGTTGAAAGCGCTGTTCGAAGGATTGTGAAAGACCCTGGGTCAAGGTTTGTATGCATGAAGCCTTGACCTGATCTTGTTCCACATCGCGTGATGTGTAAATGCTCACCAATTTCTCTATTTGAATGGTTTCACCCTCCTGGATCTCAAATTGAGCAGTTTCCTGTACTTTCTCGTAGTCCAACCTGATGTTTTTTTGTCCTTTCGCGTTCAGTGAGGCCGCATACCCTATGTGATGGGGCCTATCACGCGTTTTCATTTCCAGGTACACCCCGTCATCTAAACCCTCAGTAGTATGATTCTCCAGGTGCTTACTCTTCGACCATTTGTCCCACTTCACTTCGGGGGCGAAATGCTTAATTTCCTTATAGGCGGGCTCCAGATCCAAGTTAAATACATGCCCGTCAATGATGCTTTCCACCACCACACTACCTGAGTAATTTTCGGCGGTGATGGTTATCCTGTTTTCAAAAAGGTGCTTGTCAGCTAAATTGGCATACCGGATGCTTTCATACCGGGTAATCCGGCCCTGGTCATCCTGAAATCGCGTAAAGCGGTATAAACATCCATTGCGGATATCCAGAGCCCGGTAAAAGTCAAGGATTTGGCAGTTGTGCAAGCTCAGCTTTTTCCCTTCCACATATACCGATAATTCTGCCCAGTTGGGTGCATTAATCAAGTCGACGATAAAGGAATCGAAATGATCGAATACGCCATTGATATAGGTACCAGGCAATGCCGCAAGGTGCCCTTCTTCTAAACTTCCTCGATGGCCTAAGTAACCATTCCCGATGGAAAAAATGGTTTCATAGGAGTTTATTTTTTTGATGTCAAATTCCGTCTCTTCTACCAGCCATTCCTTTTCACTTAAAAAATTTTTGAGATCAGCGTTGTTTATCAAATGAGGGTTAGAGACTCCCATAATTGTCAATAATCATTTTCTCGGTTTCCTCTCGGGATTTAAAGACTTCAAAAGTACGTCCTTGCGTCCTCTGAGCGCCCATAGCATTGGCAAATTTGGCTGCCCTGATATAGTCGTCCCGGTTACCCAATAATCCAAAACCCAAGCCACCGGCAAAGGAATCGCCGCAACCGGTAGTATCTACTACTGTATCCACTTTTACCGACGAGACATACTGTTCTTCCACTTGCCCGTTTTTCTTGAAAAATACCACACCACCTCTTGAGTCTAAAGTAATAATTAGTGATTTTATACCATGATTGAGAGCATGCTCCGCAAAAGCTGGCAAATGATCTGTTGATTCATCATCAAAGGGCTTTAGGTCTTCCAGATCGTATTCTTTGTTGAACCAACAACATTTTGATTCCTCCAAATTCATCTTGAGTACATCGATGTAGGGTAACCACATGTCACGGTCGATCCAAAACTTGATGAGGCGATCTCCCAGGGTAGTAAGGGTATTGGTAGGTCCATGGGCATCGAAAATAATAACCCCCTGGCTGTTTTCCTTGATATACTCCAGTGTCTGCAACGGTACCTCATAGTCAGTGATGGGCACACACACAAAAGCATCACAATCCAAGAGGTCTTTCATGTCTTCTGGCACAATGGGATTCATGAAACCGGTTTGTTTCTCAAGTCGATTGTTTTGATCAACAAATTTGAGAATGATCACATCTCCCTGGTCCGCATCTGAGGTAATATGATCCAGGTTCATATTGGAATACTCTTCCAATAGTTTTTTGATGGGTGGTTCGTCTACTTTCCGAACATGGGAAACGGGAAACACCTCTCCATCTGATCCCAATAATTTAGTTAATACAATGGCAGTGTGGGTAGCACAGCCATATCTTTCAATTACTTCTCCACGATGGGTGGTGATATGGTCCCTGGGAATTGGTCCCAGGACAGCCACTTTATAAGGTGCCATAGTTGTGGTTTTATTTCATTGATTCGCTTTGTTCAGCATGCTTTCTTTCCTCCTCGTCCTGCTCACGGGACATATCTTCCAGACTTCTGCCTTTGGTTTCTTTAATAAATGACTTGACAAAGAAATATGCTATGAAGCCAAAGAATGCGTAAACTGCATATGAAACACCCAGTCCTAAATATTTCAGCATGATGGGGAAAGTCATAGTAATAGTAAAGTTGGATCCCCACTGGGCTATTCCGCAAACAGCCAACGCAGCTCCTCTATATTGATTTGGAAACATTTCTCCTAGCATTACCCACATTACCGGACCCCATGAGGCTGCAAAAAAGGCAATGTAAGCATTAGCAGCTACTAGTGCATATGTGCCATTATTACCTTCTAAAATAAGATTATTGGTGCTATCCACGGTAGCTGTTCCGAAAAGATAGGCAAGTACTCCTAGCATTACTGCCTGCCCAATCGAACCCACTAACAATA
>JAPUIM010000557.1 GCA_027297025.1 Bacteroidota bacterium
CCCAGGTTTCTCCCCCATCGGTACTTCGGTGAATTCCTGAGCCAGGACCTCCTCCCAAATAAGCGGCAACACTACGGTGACGTTGCCAGGTGGCGGCATACATCCAATCGGGATTGCGGGGATCAATTGCGATGTCAGTTACACCTACCCACTCATTGTCGCCCAGGACCTTTTTCCAGGTTTGACCACCGTTAATCGATTTATACAGACCACGATCCCCACCTTTGGACCAAAGTGGACCCTGGGCAGCTACCCACAGGATATTGGAATTCTCGGGATGGATCACAATTTCAGAAATATGTTGGCTATTTTTAAGACCCATATTTTTCCAAGTGGCGCCGCCATCGTCACTGCGGTATATGCCGTCACCATAACCTGCATGACGGCCTCCTATGTTTTCCCCGGTGCCAACCCACACCACATAAGGGTTTTGTGGATCTACAATTACACATCCTATGGAATACGATGTTTGGTCATCAAATATGGGTGTCCAGGTAACTCCTGCATTTTTGGTTTTCCAAACCCCGCCAGAACCTACTGCTACATACCACAAATTGTCATCTTGGGGATGAATGGCAATATCCGCGATTCTTCCAGACATAAATCCCGGACCAAGACTTCGGAGTTTTAATCCAATAAATGTAGAATCGGACATGAGATTTGAAGTACTTTTCTGGGCCCATACACTTTCGGTATAGCCAAGACAAATCAAAATAATGATGTGAGAAATAAATTTTTTCATGTGGATTAATAGTTTTTGATTATAGGATCGGTCTTACCTTCTGACTAATTTGAAACTGGTTAGTTGAAACTTGCTCAAAATAGTGAATTTGCCCAAAAGTCAATAGACTAATTTAACCTATTACCATTCAGAGTGAAAGATACCTTCCCGGTCCAATCGCTCATAAGTATGGGAACCAAAATGATCTCTTTGCGCCTGGATTAGGTTCAATGGTAATCTACCAGAGCGGAAAGCATCAAAATATCCAACTGTTGAAACAAGTCCTACTACCGGTATTCCTGCCGATAATGCATATAAGGCTGCTTTTCGTGCTGCAGGCTCCGATGCCTTTATTTTTTGAATGAACCTTTCATCTAGCAACAAATTTTGCAAGTTATTATCATTCTGAAACGCTAGCCGCATATCCTCTAAAAGAGCCGCCCTAATGATACATCCACCTCTCCATATTTTAGAGATAGTGGCCATATTGAGTTGATAACTATATTCCTTAGAAGCAGCTGCCAGTTGTGTCATGCCCTGGGCATAGGTAACTATAAATCCAAAATAGAGGGCATCCTCTAACTCTTCAGCAATTAGATTAGCTTTCCCTCTGCCATCCTGTCGATAGGTTTTTTCCGCCTTTACACGAAGTGATTTCTGGGCAGATAGTTCACGCATGCTTACAGCCATATCGATAGTGGGAATAGGGACCCCCAGATCCATGGCATTTTGAGAGGTCCATTTTCCTGTGCCTTTTTGTTTTGCCTTGTCCAGGATCATATCCAACAATCGACCATCGGAAAGTTCATCGGATTTGGCAAATATCTCTGCGGTGATCTCAATAAGAAAGGATTTCAGTTTTCCCTGGTTCCACTGGTGGAAGGTTTGATGCATTTGGTCATTGTCCCAACCAAGGCCTCGGTGCATCACATCGTATATTTCCGAAATCAACTGCATTAATCCGTATTCAATGCCATTATGGATCATTTTCACGTAATTACCTGCTGACTTGGGTCCCATGTAAGCCACACAAGGTTCGTTGTCAACTTTGGCAGCCACGGCTTCGAAGATGGGCGCTACTATTTTATAGGCTTCTTCTGAACCTCCTGGCATAATGCTTGGCCCAAATCTGGCTCCTTTGGCCCCGCCTGACACTCCTGACCCAATAAAATAGATGCCTTTATCCTGAAGATACTCAGCCCGACGGTCGGTATCAGTGAAAAATGAATTACCTCCATCAATCAATAAATCGCCTTTGTCCAAATAAGGAAGCAGATCAGAGATCACAGCATCCACAGGTGCACCTGACGGGACCAACATCATGATTTTCCTGGGGGGCCTCAAGGCGGACACGAACTCCTGTTTATCCTTGGTTCCATCGACCTGTTTACCCTCCCCTTCTTCTCGTAGTGCAGATATTTTGGCTTGGTCGTTGTCTAAACCATAAGCCGAAAAACCGTGATCTGTGACGTTTAAAATAAAATTCCTTCCCATTACACCCAATCCAACTAAACCAAAATCGTATTTTTCTTTCGTCATTTTTATTAGCTTTATTTGTTAAATATTCTTGTGAGGAATGATGATTAATGAAAATCGTATTTGCAGGGCATATTAGAAGAATAAACAGAAAAACACTACAACTTTACTGAAAATTATGGATGGAATAGATAATCAAGTTATTGTAATATTTGGAGGTTCGGGAGATTTGACTGCCCGCAAATTAGTGCCCGCATTATTTGACCTTTATTGTGGTGGTTTTTTGCCCAAAAATCATGTTATCCTGGGAGTTTCCAGAACCGAATTCACTGATGAAGCCTACAAAGAGAAAGTGGTCTTTGGAAATGAACACATTACATCCAAATCCAATGCCTCCGAAAAGCACCTCAGAGCATTTTCGGATCGAATATTTTATCAATGCCTTCCCATGGACCAAGCCGACCAATACCAACTATTAAAAGAGCGGCTCAGTTCCATTGATGCTAAATACCATACCTCTGGAAATTATATTTTCTATTTGGCTACTCCACCCAGTCTCTACGAGATCATTCCTTCCAATTTGGCTTCTGTAGGACTAAGCGATGAATCCCAGGGCTGGAAACGATTGATCGTGGAAAAACCTTTTGGAACCGACCTGAAAAGCGCCAAGAGTCTAAATTTAAGACTCCTTACTTGTTTTGATGAACAACAAATCTACCGCATCGACCACTACTTGGGAAAAGAGACTGTACAAAATTTTTTGGTTATCAGATTTGCCAACAGCATTTTTGAGCCCTTATGGAATCGCAACTTTGTCAACCACATTGAGGTGACCTCAGCAGAGAAAGTGGGTGTGGAAAAAAGAGGTGGATATTATGATCAATCAGGGGCTTTACGAGACATGATCCAAAACCACTTACTTCAATTAGTGGCCCTTATCGCCATGGAACCACCGGTAAAGGGGAATGCACAATCCATACGCAGTGAGAAACTGAAACTCTTTCAATCTCTAAGGCCTCTTTCCGAACAAGATATCCGCCAAAATATAATGCGTGGTCAGTATGTTTCATCCAAAGTCAACGGTGTGGATGTAACTGGTTACCGGGAAGAACCGGGAGTGGATCCTAATTCCACTACCGAAACCTTTGCTCCTAACCGGGCATAGACAGATCCCAATTCCACACCAATTACTCCACCTCCAATCACAATCATATGCTTTGGAACTTTTGTCAGGTTTAAGGCTTCTGTGCTGGTGATTACTCGTTTTTTATCCAGCTTGATGAATGGAAGATTGGCAGGTTTTGATCCGGTGGCAATAATTACTTTTTCTGTTTCAATATTTTCTTCCTTTTTATCTCCTTTTACAGAAATTGTATTTTTATCAATAAATGAACCTAAACCGTTGTAAACATCAATCTTATTTTTTTTCATTAAAAAATCAATCCCAACAACTGATTGCTTTACAACTTCATTTTTTCGATGGATCATTTGTTTCAGGTTGACCTTGAGATTCGTCAATTCGATACCATGCTCATTGAAATGATTTCTGGCATTATAAAAATGCTCGGATGAATCCAGTAATGCTTTGGAAGGAATACAACCCACATTGAGGCATGTGCCTCCAAGAGTAGCGTATTTTTCAACGATGGCAGTTTTCATGCCCAGTTGCGCGCAACGAATCGCAGCAACATATCCACCTGGTCCGGAACCAATTACAGTTACGT
>JAPUIM010000558.1 GCA_027297025.1 Bacteroidota bacterium
AAAAATAGTAGTAACAGTTGGTAGACGGGAAGAATAATAACAAAATAAATGGTGTTGGACAACCAAACCGGAAGCTGGAAGGAATCCAATAAAGACACCACAGGTTTTTTTAAAAACAAAACGCTGAATCCGGTAACCGAAAAAATTATAAGGATTATTATCACCTGGAGCAGGCTGTCAACCCCCCAGCGATCCTTCAATTTTTCAAAAAAGTTATTCCCCATATCCTATTGATGACCACAAAAATAATGAAATTATTGAGTCGATGGGTTTTTAATCATTAAACCTTCAGTTGGCTTTATAAACCTCAGTGTTTTTGTGAAAAGTTGCCCAAGCAAACCAAAAGGAAACATAACTGGGGAGATCTTGTCCTTGTTCAGTTAAGATCCGGGCAGATTGTTGGTCTTTATCGAATAAGATCCTAAGCTTCTGCCCATTGAAAGTATCCCAAAACTGATTATTTGATTTTTGTAATTCCGAAAATGGGTAGGCTTTGTACTTGCCATTTACTTCAATACCAAGGATCCGTTCTTTGGGATGGTATGACCTATTCAATTTATCTACCGGAAAGTAAAGGGCCTCACTTTGATCATATCCTACATAGGGTGTTCTTTGATAATCACGTAAAAAGCCGGTCTCGGTAGTTAATACCAGGGTTTGTGGATACCTTTCCCTCCAGTCTTTCCAGGTAGTGTAGTAGGTGGGTATAATTTCCAATTTGGTGTCTTTTAATGGGCCGGTGACGGCTTGACCCATGATTTGAGACCAAAGAGACTCTGATTCACGGTCATACAACAAAACATCGCTGTTATATAATAATCCGGAAACACCAAATGTTCGATTTTTGTCCTTGATGCGGGCATGAAAGGCCACTCCGCTTCCGCATAAAGGACAATAGGTTATCACCACCGGGGCATCATCAAAATAGTCATTCACGATCTCGTGATAATTGAGAATACCAATGGGATAAGCCTTGGCAATACCATTAATTTCTACCCCCAATATACGGTCCTGATCCGATGGGTAATCGGCTTCTGCTGCTTTCTCAAACATCGGGCTATTGATAGCTGGGATGCCATCTCTGGGAGGCCCTCCAGACTTGATGTCTCGAACCGGTATAATGGCCCCTTTAAGCCGGAATCCATTCATTTCCTGGCCAAACAGCTGTGAGGAAAAAACTATAATAACAAATGTAATAGGCAAGAATAAGCGCATGTTAGGCTATTTTAAAAAACTCTTCCTAACCAACTATCTTCTTATGTTTTAAGTTCCTTGAGGTAATTAGAAATAGGGCCAAGGCTATAGAGGTAATAGCCTGCCAGAACAATGTAAACAGGGAAACCGGGGTTAATCTCCCTTGCCAAAAGTATTTTTAATATCGACTGTCAAAAGGGCCAGTGCCAATGCCAATAGACCTCCCACAATCGATATAAAAATTTCAACACCTGCACTCATATCCAATATGTTTTGCTCAAAAATAAATCAGACAGCTTTGGCCTCGATTCCATTAGAGATGGTTAATTTATAATATGCCACGGTCACAATCAACTTTTTCTTTTATTATTCCAATAAATCCTTCAGTTCTGAGGCCAATAGAATTTCACTTAGAATATGGATAGGTGCGTCTTTGTCCCATGAAGAGATCATTTTGATCAACTCCTTATTCTTATCTTCTTCTGACTTATCGCCGGCTAAGACCTTGTTGAGCGCTTTCAATTGAGAAACCTTCAAATGGCCTTCCAGGGCCGGCATAATAACCGAAGTATCCGAGCTGGTTTCCGGAAGACCAAAAGTTTCCAATTCATTGATGGCAGCCTCTATGATTTCCCTTCCCTGCTTTTTACATGAAATGGCCGGATTGTAAGATGAAGAAGCATCCCGCAAGGCCCAACTACCATAATCAATTTTTAATCCCTGAATCTGTTTGACTATGGTATCCTTATCTCCAAATAAACGGGATAAAAAAACCGTGGAAGAACTTTTCCAAGCCTCTAAATCAAAATTCTCATTATCCAGCTTTGCCAATTGCTTTTTTAAAACTGCTATTGGTTTATTGATTTTGGACATATCATTGAATGTAAGAAGATTTCACTAATTTAGGAAAACTTCAAATTCTATTTGTTCGTGAAGTAATTTTCCAACTAACCCCTGGTACAACGTTCAGTTCTCTATAATATGACCCTGGTTTGAAAGGAATTGTAATAAGGTACATTATTTTATCAGTATTATGTTTTTCGGGTATTTCCCAGATTATCAACCGGTTCTTTCTAAAGGATCTATCGATTCAATCCAATTTAACTATTTGAAACAATTGTATGGCAACAAATAAGATTTTGCACAAAGGATATGAAAGCAGGCCCTATACAGTGAATATCTTAAAAGTGCACAATAAATTTCATTCACCTTCCAGTAATTTATAGGTGCCACTTTTCACTATGAATGACTTGCCCAAACTCACTTGGTTAGAAATGCTATCAACCCGGTCGACATAATGCCATTCAGCCCGTGCAACATCCGGTTCAATCTGTAAAATAAGATAGCCATGGTCGCTGAGATTCACATATTTCATGTGTGGGTTTGCCTCATAAGCTCCCTGCTCTCTTTGCAACACCACTTCCGGTGGATCATAGGTGCCGGGGTTGGAGGAACTTATACTAGGAGTGGCAAATTCAACTGCGAACGCCGGAGAAGGTTCTTTATCATCTAAGGCATTGGCAATACATTCAAAGGCCATTGAAGTATGCGTATCACCAGTAACGATGAGTACATTTTCCACTTGCTGTTGACTCAATTGATCACTGATCATTTTTTTCTGGGCAGGGTAGCCATCCCAGCTGTCCAGATTTCGCTCATCTGCACCGTCCCAAATTGAGCTCATATTAAAATCAGAAAAGATCACCGGATTGCCAATAATTTTCCAGCGGGCGGATGATGTAGTCAATTTTTCCATGAGCCACTCCATTTGTTGCTGGCTTATCATGGTACGATCTTTCCCCCAATACTCGGTATGGCTTATACTGTCAACCGGGGCAACTCGACCTTCCAACCGTCCGTCCAGCATGATCAATTCAGCCAAATCACCAAATTCAAAGGACCGATATATTTTATCGCCGTTTACTTCCCGAATAGGCATCCATTCCATATAAGTTTGTACTGCTGCTTTCTTCCTTGTAAGGTAGCTCCCTTCCTGATTCTGCTGATGGTTTTGAGCTCCATCCATAAAGGCATTATTGGCGATCTCGTGATCATCCCAAATTGAGATGAAAGGATGGTTTTGGTGCACTTTTCTGAAATCAGGATCAAGTCGGTATTGAGCATAACGGGTCCGGTAATCGCTTAATGTAACTATTTCAAACGAAGGCAAATGTTTCCTGTCTAAAGACTCGTTTCCATACTTGCCTGATTCATATTCGTAGATGTAGTCACCCAGGTGAACCACTGCATCC
>JAPUIM010000559.1 GCA_027297025.1 Bacteroidota bacterium
CTATTCACGCCATCAAAAGACAAACCCCCGGAAGGTGAAATTTGTATGGGAATTGTCAAAGCGCTTGAGGATAGTTACGGTATTGAGTATTTGATTCGAGCCTTTAAAATAGTTGTTGATAAAGGATACGACTCAAACCTTCTTATAGTTGGAGATGGCAGCCTGAGGAAAAATCTGGAAAAATTAACAAAAACACTTAATCTCTCCAATGCAGTTAAATTCATCGGAAGGGTAGATAATTATACGGTTGTTGAATACCTTCAAAAAATGGATATTTTTGTAATTCCTTCGATTCGGGAATCCTTCGGTGTGGCGGCTGTTGAAGCCTCATCTTGCGCCATCCCCGTGATAGCATCAAAAATAGGTGGGCTTTCTGAGGTTGTGATAGATGAAAAAACGGGGTTTTTAGTGGCTCCCGGAGATACCGAATCCATCGCCGCAAAAATCATCAAACTGATTGAAGAACCTTTGCTCAGACAACAGTTTGGAAAAGAAGGAAGAAAATTCGTGATTAGTAACTTTGAGTGGGAATTATGTGCTTCCAAAATGGAAGGAATCTATAATGACATATTTATGTAGAGATCGAAGAACATCGTGCTGCGCTAATTTGTTTAATTCCATAATCATTGTTATACGCAACGCTAAGGATATTACATCTTGAAAAATACAAATAGCGATTTTGGCAATTCCTCCTCAACGCGCCGGGATGAAGTAAGAGAAAAACCTTCTCCTGAAATATTGATTGTGTCACAATATTTTCCCCCAGAAACTGGGGCGGCAGCAAGCCGAATGGGAGATCTCGCGAAGTATCTCAATCAAAACGGTTTTAAAGTAAATGTTCTTACGGAGATTCCAAACTATCCACACGGAAAGTTTTCGAAAGGGTACAATTTGAGGTGGTGTATCTCAGAGAAATGGAATAATATTTTAGTAAAACGTGTATTTGTGATTCCAACGAAACGTAAGACTTTTTTTCAGAGATTAGTATATTTTGGATCATTTTTCTTTTCTTCTCTGATAGTAGGTCTCAGACTACAGAAAATGGATTATGTAATTGCAACCTCTCCCCCCCCTCTTGTTGGAATTACAGGATGGATATTAAGTCGTCGGTACAGGGCAAAATATGTCCTTGATATTCGTGATCTATGGCCGATGGCAGTGGTCGAACTCTCTGATTTAAAATCATCATTGGTTATAAATTTACTTAAATATGTCGAACGATTTCTTTATGACAAGTCCGACTTAACCACAATTGCTGTTCCCGGATTTCGAAAATATATTAATCAAAACGATTCAAAATCAGTACGGATTTGGGATTTTCCAAATGGTGTGAATTCTTACTTTCTCGAATCAAATCCAAAACATACCAACTTGCCCGAATTAGAAAATTTAGATGGTAAATTTATTGTTCTTTTCTCTGGAAACCACGGATTGGCTTATGATTTAGAAATGATTTTAGGGGCTGCATTGCAGCTGAAGAAAAACCCAGATATTCATTTCCTATTTGTAGGTGAGGGCATCTCTAAACCTGATATTGAACTTATCGCTAACAATAATTCCTTGCCAAACGTTACATTTGTCACGTCACAGCCGCGAGAATCAATGCCGAGCATTATACATCGTGCGCAGGTGTGTCTTCTTCCCCTGAAAAAAGTTCCATATTTAAAGAAAGCGTTACCTTCGAGTATGTTCGAGTATCTTGCTTGTAAAAAACCGATTATAGTTACTATAGAGGGTGAAGCTGAAAAAGTCCTCTTGGAAGCTAACGCTGGATTAATTATCGAGTCAGGAAATATTTTTGAACTAATTGATGCGATTATTTTTCTTTTTGAACACAAGAATAAGCGTAAGGCTATGGGAGAGAATGGATATCGTTTTGTTAGGAACCATTACAATCAATCTCATATTCTGGAAGGGTTTTGTAATGCACTCAGGGCAATTCCACGAATTGATCCTTAAACTAATTGTCTGAATTTGCTACTTTGTAACTTCTGTTATTGAATCCTGTTTATCTTCGAGGAACATATATTTTTTATTACATTTTGTACATTCCAGATTAAGATCTTGAACAGTCAGTCTATTCCCGCATTCACATATCCACCCTGATCGTTTCGCAGGAACACCTACCATCATAGCGTAATCTGGTACATCTTTTGTCACAACTGCACCCGCTGCAACAAACGAATGTTTTCCAATTTCTGTTCCACAGATAATTGTGGAATTCGCTCCCAATGTTGCCCCTTCTTTCACCAACGTTTGTAGGTAGTTTTCTCGGTTAATCTTCGGATATTTTGAGCGTGGGAATAACACATTCGTGAATACCATCGACGGGCCACAAAAAACATTGTTTTCTAATTCAACTCCCTCATAAACAGATACATTATTCTGAATCTTAACATTATCTCCTATTACCACCCTTTCTCCAATGTAAACGTTTTGCCCGATTGAACAATTTTCTCCAACAGTTACATTTTTTTGGATATGAGAAAAATGCCAAATTTTTGTACCTTTTCCGATGTTGCTTAGATTATCTATCACACTTGTAGAGTGAATAGAAATATTTTTTCTACCTATTCCTGAAATTGATTTATTCCGGGAGAGGCTATCCGCTGCCTGCTTGAGCACTTTTAATACTTCAATAGCGCTCTCCCCATTTGCTGTTTCTACGGGAGAACCGTCCAAATGATCAATAAAATACTTTATCTCATTAGTAAGTGGTTTGCTGTCATTAAACCTAATTGATTCAACAGCGCCATCCCTTTTTATCGGTTCACCTCTTATAAAATCGATTCCTTTATCATAATACTTGAGTTCGCTCAAATCGTCACTGATGCTTAATGAAAGCATGCCATTAGAGCCAATCAAAATCCTTTTTTGTTCTTTATAGGGATGCAGCCAGCTTACAAAGATATGTCCGCACACTCCTTCCGGATATTTCAATAGCATTATTGTTGTGTCCGGTGTATTGGGCTGTAAATACGTCCCACCACTTGAAATGATTTCAATCGGTAATTCCTCGGTTAAATATCCAAAAATGGAAATATCATGTGGGGCGAAGCTCCAAATGATATCTTCTTTCGTTCTCACTTTTCCCAGGTTGAGTCTATTACTATATATATACTGCAATCTTCCTATTTTTCCTGATTTCAAAAATTCCTTAATTTTCCGGATGGCGGGGTGAAATAGCATTAAATGCCCAACCATTAAATTTACTTTATTCGCGCGCGCAAGCAAAACAAGATGTTTCGCATCTGACAAATCAAGAGTTAGTGGCTTTTCTACTAATAGATGTTTCTTATTCTCGATCAGATTCCTTGCGATCAGATAATGTGTTTCAGCTGGTGTTGCAACTATATATCCATCATAATCATCGTTTAAAGAATCCGAAAGATTGTTATACACACTCACATTGTCGTATTTTAACTGTATCTCGTTCAATGTCGTTGCGTCTGATTCTACAATACCGCCTAGCGACCCTAATTCATATAACGTCCTAATGTGATTTCTACCCCAATATCCGGCTCCAATTACGCATATTTTTTTCCCCATAAATCATCCTATATTATGTCCAATTCATTCATATATAGGCGATATGTCAGGGTCAGACTAGAAAGACGATCATCATCAAAGCTGATATGATTGATGTAGCTACTTAAATATTACAAGAATTATTATGAGGAAAAATATTAGGTGAGATCGTTGATCAATTTACGAATATTATTTAGTGATTATTCTTAAATAATATTGATTTAATCCCAATGTTTCCAAATTTCATATTCATCGGGTTGATCCTGTTTTTCTTCCATCTTGACTCTAAATACCACCAAAACTATCTTTCTCCAGAATTATCGCCACCCTAGCTCAGCTGGTAGAGCAG
>JAPUIM010000056.1 GCA_027297025.1 Bacteroidota bacterium
ATTGACATAGTGGATCTGGTGGATTTTGCTCCGGGCAAACCACTGACTTTGGTGTTGAACCATGCTGATGGATCTCATAACGAGATTCAAACCAATCACACCTATAACCAGGGACAAATAAATTGGTTTAAAGCGGGATCTGCACTGAATTTGATTAAAAAGCAGAATAAGTAAGAGAATGAGTGAATGTATGAATTATTGAATGAACCGAAATAAAATCTATTCAATCATTCCATCATTCATTCACTCATTCTTTCAATTCTCGTGCGTTTCAATGTGGTGCTTTAGAATTTGGTGTAAACTTTCCAAGTAATTCAATAAATCCTTGGTTTGTATTTCCCGGTCTCCTTCGTGGTATAGGGTCACCGGATTTTCATCTAGAAATATGTATAATTCGGGATAATTAGTCAGCAATTCAGTTGTCACCCTATTGATCTCGGCCAATACCGTTTTACTTTCAAGCTCTTCCATAAACCGTGCAGTTGGTAGTAATTATGGGTATTTTGATTAATTTTAAATTATCTAAATAAAACAACACCTCAAAGCTTACTACAAGTAAGAGGTTATATTTGTGGAAGTAAAAGCCAAATAAATGAAGAAACAGATAATTACCAAAGAAAGATCATTGACCAAAGAAACTGAGGATCTTTTGAATCAACAAATTGACATGGAGGGAAAATCAGCGGCTTATTATCTCTCCATGGCCTCCTGGTGTGACATGAAAGGATATTCTAATTCCGCTCAATTCTTATATCTGCATTCAGAAGAAGAACGGCAACACATGTTAAAATTGTTTAGTTATATCAACAACGCTGGTGGCCATGCCCTACAACCTGAAACTACCGGGATCAAGCACCAGTTTAAATCGTTGCTTGAAGTATTTGAGCTTATATTGGAACACGAGATCAAAGTCACCAGGTCCATAAACAAATTGGTTGACCATTGCTTCAATATCAAAGATTTTACTACCTTCCAGTTTTTACAATGGTTTGTTACCGAACAACGAGAGGAAGAAACTTTGGCCCGGCGCGCTCTTGAATTGTTTGATATTATTGGTGAAGAGGGGGTAGGGTTATGGACCATCGATCTGGAGATTGGAAAATTAGAAGGTGAGCAGACACCAGGCAGTCCGGCGGTGGATCAAACCAATGGTGGGTAAATTTTGAGTCCTACATATATTTTTCCACTAATCCTTCAACCTCATTTTTCCGGGTTTTAAATAACCATTTATCACCAAGTATCACTACCGGGGCGTGTTCACAATTATTGGTGCATTTGGTTTTAATTACCTTGGCCGTCTTTTTCATTTTACGTGCTTTTACTTTTTCACGAAAAGTTTTGAGTAACTCCTTGGCTCCCTTTTGCCTGCAGTCTTTTCCTTGACAAATAAAAACAAAATGACAGGGTTGGTGATCGTTCGACACTATATTTTTAAGTAAACTCGCTAGATCTCAATTTTCAATTTAGGGAGCAACCGCTTGCATGATAATACCACAGAGCCAAGCTCCATATGTTCCCAAAGCATATCCTAACACCGCTAATAATACACCGACTGGGGCCAATGATGGATGAAATGCCGAGGCCACTACCGGCGCCGATGCAGCACCACCCACATTGGCTTGACTTCCCACAGCTATAAAAAAGAAAGGAGCTTTGATGAGCCTACCTACTGATAATAAAATAATCACATGCACTGACATCCAAATGATCCCTACCATAAACAGTTGATAATTTTCATAAATCGATTTAAGGTCCATTTGCATACCAATAGTTGCGATCAATACATACAATAAGGCGGTGCCTATTCTGGAAGCGCCGGCTCCCTCTAGTTTCCTCAAATTGGTAAATGATAATAAGATACCCAAGGTGGTCGCGCTGATTACAATCCAGAAAAATTTAGAGGTGAGACTGAACTTATCTAATTCCGGAGCCACTTCCTGGATCCATGGTGCAATAAATCCACCTAACAAATGCGATATCCCGGTTATACCAAAACCTACTCCTAATATAACCATGGTATCGGAAAGTGTTGGCATTTTGGTAATGCTCAATCTATAGTTCTCAACATTCCTTCTTACTTCATCAATGTTAGAAGAATCCGCTTTAAAGAATTTATCCACTCTATCTGACCTGGCCGCTCCGTAGAGTAAAAATGCCATCCATATATTGGCCACAATTACATCTACTGTAACCATAATGGAAAAAATGTCACCACTGGGACCAAATACTTCTTTCATGGCTGTTTGGTTGGCTCCCCCTCCAATCCAACTTCCTGCTATGGTAGCCATACCCCTCCAGATAGCGTCAGGGCCCTCCCCTCCTACTATATGCGGAGCAAAAGTTGACACAATAAGAATTGCTATAGGTCCTCCTGCAATGATCCCAACGGTGCCTGAAAGAAACATGATCACCGCTTTTGGGCCGAGATTGATAATTCCCTTCAAATCAATGCTCAAAGTGAGCAACACCAGACTTGCCGGTAGCAGGTACCTGGAGGCAACAAAATATAATTGGGATCCTCCTCCCTCGCCGGGTATAATATTTAATGTGCTAAATATTGATGGAACAAAGTAGCACACCAACAACATGGGAACATAGGTGTAAAATTTCTTCCAAAATGGATGATCACTACCGGAAGATTTAAAGGCGAATGCCAAGATCATCATGAGAATGGCCAATACAATAGCATCATTGGTAATTAGTGGGGTAGGATGCGCTAATTCAGACAAGAGTGGATACTGAAATTAAATTGACCTAAAACTAAATGAATATGTGAGAAATAAAAAGATGAATCTTATTGTATGGGTCTGACTATATCAACCAATTCGCTCAGTATCATTGCCGTAGCTCCCCAAACTACATGACCATGAATATTATAATAAGGGGATTCAATGGTTATATTATTCCCTACTGTCATTTCTTTACTTTTTAGACTTTGTGAGGTTAGATCGGTTAGATTTGCTTCCAGTATTTTAACTACCTCTGTTTGATCAGGGATAAATTGCGGCTTTTGGTCCACAAATCCGATAACCGGAAGCACGTGATAGTTACTGGCAATGATATATAATTCGGTTAAAGTACCAATTACCTTTACCTCTTTACTTATAACACCTACTTCCTCTTCTGCTTCCCTCAAAGCAGTTTCAACCAATGACTGATCGTGATTTTCCTCCTTCCCGCCGGGTAAACTTATCTGACCACTATGGATTCCCACATAATGGGGGCGTTGAATAAGAGGAAAATAAATATTTTCATCATTTGGGTAAAATAGAATTAACACACCTCCCGGATGAGGTTTTTGCTTTCCCCAATCAAAAATTCGACTTGGTCCTCTCGGGATTGGCGCCATTTTCTGCTGGGAAAGTTTCCCGGGAAGTGGAGAGGACAATCTTTTTTCTAATCTTTTAATAAAGTTT
>JAPUIM010000560.1 GCA_027297025.1 Bacteroidota bacterium
GGACGGCCAGTATAACAAACTATCAGAGTGCCCTGCAGTCCGTCACCTATGAGAACACCAGTAATGAGCCTACCACTATCATCCGAACTATAGGCTACAGTGTCAATGATGGCGTGGACAACAGTCCTGTTTCCAATACCCAAAATGAGATTGAAATAGAGGTATTACCCGGTGAAATTGTTGTTTACAATGCAGTTTCTCCTAATGGAGATGGGAAACACGACTTTTTTGAAATAACCAATATTACGGGGTTCCCCAACAATCAAGTAAATATTTTCAATCGCTGGGGAGACATGGTTTATGCGGCAACGGGCTATGACAATGGCAATAAGTCATTTAGAGGTGTGTCGAATTTGGGAGGGAAAAACGAATTGCCGGAGGGTACTTATTACTACAGTATTAATTTGAATGATGGCAGCAATACCCTTTCGGGTTTTTTGGTTCTTAACCGGTAATCAATCATGAGTATTAAATCAATCTCCTTCAAAGTCCTGCTACTGACTGCTGGAATGGCTATAAATGCCTATTCCCAACAGGACCCTTTGTATTCTCAGTATATGTTCAACCAGTTGGCCATCAATCCGGCCTACACCGGTATTCACAACAATTTCAATGTGGCAGTGAACTCCCGCTATCAGTGGGGAGGATTGGAGGGAAGCCCCAAAACCAATACACTGACGGCCAGCTCCTCCTTTTTCGGCAACAAAGTGGGCGGCGGGTTAATTTTGATCCATGATCGGTTAGGGGTAAATAAAAACACCGAATTCCATTTCACCTATGCCTACAAAATTCAGGCGGGCAACAACATTTTTTCCTTTGGATTACAGACCGGTATTGTTCATTATAAATTTGATTACAATCAGCTTACCTTAAGATTTATCGATGATCCGCAATTTGTACCAGTTTCAGAAGGAGCAAGCAAACCCAATTTCGGGACCGGCTTTGCCTTCATGAATCAAAAAATGTACCTGGGTTTTTCAATTCCCCGCTTATTGAATAGCGATTTTAAAGATGGTGTGGTTTCCAGCACGCGCTATGAAAGGCATTATTATCTTGCCGCAGCGTATATTTTGGATCTTTCCACCAGTATAAAATTCAAACCCCTGGTTCTTTTAAAAGCAGTAGATGGCGCTCCCGCATCCTTTGATCTGAATGCCAGCGTGTTGATCTTAAATAAACTTTGGGCCGGATTATTTACCAGAAATTTTGATACATACGGGATCATGGCCCAATTTGAACTGAACGATGCCTACCGGCTAGGCTATTCCTTCGAAACTCCCAACGGCGATTTTGTTGCCTCTGATCTTAATACCCACGAGATTATGCTCAGCCTTGATTTTGCCCTATTTAGTGATCATATCGTCCTAAAGAAGTATTTTTGATGGTGCTTGGATGGATTTTGGTACTGTCTAATTCAAAAAGGTCCCATATCTCCATACTTTCTTTTATATTTATTTACTAAAGTTGTCAAAAATCACCGGAATGAAACTGGAAATAGCTGAGATATGGAACTTCCTGAAGCTGCGAATCGATCAGTCGACACAAAGCATAAGCTTTAACCTGGCGGCGGCCGATTTCAAGCTGGAAAACCTTTCTTCGGAAACCATTAAAGCTCTGAAAAACAAAGAAGATTACCATGAAGAGGTGCTCACCTCAATTTTCATCAATAGAGAAATATTGTGGCAGCCCAATGTTTACGACAAGGTGGAAATATGCATATCCAATCTCAATATTTTTTCTTCTTTTTGCCAGGATGCCATCGATCAATTGACCAATTCTGACCAACCAATTGACCAATTTTACAATCAGATCTTCCAATTCCTTTCTTCCATAAGCCAGGAAACAGTGAATGTTTTCCAGGAATCCATTCAGGATTCTAAAGCGAATGTCAAGATAGCTCCTTCTGAGGATTCTACTTATGTAAATCCAAAATCTTACATTCCCCGAATTTTAGGACGATTTCGCAAAAAGGCTTTTCCAGTGATCCAGGTGTTTATTGGACTCCTGCCGCAGGGCAACTTGGTGCGAAGAAGTGCGCTCAACCGTATGGATTTTGCCGTACAGGTGATCATCAACCAGTATAATCTTAAATATTCTGATGTGATTGACCCATTCTGGGAAGTGGTGATACAGGATGTGAAAAAACAGACACCAAAACAGGGACCACCCAAATCAACTCAATCTGATGAGGTAAAAAAAGAGGCAGCCCCGAAAGAAGAGGGGAAAGAAGCAGCCCCGAAAGAAGAGGGGAAAGAAGCAGCCCCGAAAGAAGAGGGGAAAGAAGCAGTCCCGAAAGAAGAGGGGAATGAAGCAGTCCCGAAAGAAGAGGGGAATGAAGAGGCGCCCATGACCGAGCCTAATGACCAACCACCCGGAGAAAAGGGAGAGCCAAGTTGATTGGATCAGTTTAAATTTACCGGTAAGCTTTCCAATTGTCTGACCGCCAGATGATTATTCCAGCGGACCGGCGCATTTTTCAGGGTTAGACCGGGATATTTTTCGAACAATGCCGACAATGCAAGTCTGGCCTGAATTTTGGCCAACCAATCTCCAAGACAGCGATGAATGCCGGTTCCGAAAG
>JAPUIM010000057.1 GCA_027297025.1 Bacteroidota bacterium
AAACTCATAAACGGTGGATGTAGCTCAGTAGGTTAGAGCACCAGATTGTGGTTCTGGGGGTCGCCGGTTCGAGGCCGGTCTTCCACCCTGACCCTGAAGTAAAGACTTCAGGGTTTTTTGTTATGCCATATTTTGTGCCCATACTGGGGTCGGAAGCAATGAAGTTGGAGCGAAAAAAGAAAAACTTAAAATCTCGGGAAAGGAAGAAGATTACGATTTTAGCACAGATTTAATGGGTTAGTCACTAAATTAGAGAGACAAAAAACAAACATTTAATCGATAATATCATGGGGAAAGGTAAAGACGCAAAGAAAAACGTAAAAAAAGAACCTGCTAAAACTGCAAAAGAAAAAAAAGAAGCAAAGAGGCTAAAGAAATCTAAAAAGGATTATTAATTCCTGGAAAACCTAGCACTACACCTATCGCAGGTGATAATCGCGCCATGCGCAACCGTTATTCAATTGCCTCAATTGGAGGAGAGGAGTCCCATCTTCCGCCATACCCTAAAGTCAAAACTGCAGGGTTTCTTGTCAGGAAACCACATTCCGGTGCTCGCCATTCAGAAACGCTTTAAGGTTATCAACCGCCTGGGCCAATAATCGGGCACGGGATTCTAGTGAACCCCAGGCGTTATGCGGAGTGATTATACAGTTCCTGGCACCAATCAAAGGATTATCAGGGGAAGGAGGCTCTACACTAAGTACATCCAGTCCTGCTCCTGAAAGGGTTTTTTGATTTAAAGCTTCAGCAAGATCATACTCATTGATCAAAAGACCTCTTGCCGTGTTGATTAAAAAGGCATTGGACTTCATCCTGGAAAGCAGGCTATTGTTAACAAAACCATGGTTTCCGTTGGTTAAGGGGCAGTGCAGGGTAACAATATCACTCTGCTCAAATAATCTATACAAAGAGTATGGATGAAAAGCCAGCTTTTTTTACCTCTTGGGGATGTTTGTTATAGACAACAATGTTCATTCCAAAGCAAATCCCCAATTGAGCAACTTTTTTGCCAATTTTTCCGAATCCGATGATGCCCAAGGTTTTACCCTTCAGTTCGGTAAGGGGAGTATCCCAAAAACTCCAATCCGGATGTCCCGACCATTTTCCATGATTAACACTTAAGGAATGTTTGCCTACCTGATTGGCCAACTCCAGTATGAGGGCAAATGTATGTTGTGCTACGGACTCGGTTCCATACCCCGGGATATTGGTTACGGTGATGCTTCTTTCTTTAGCTGTAGCTACATCCACGATATTATATCCGGTAGCGGTAACTCCTATGTATTGGAGTTGGGGCAGTTGTTCCAGGCATTCCCGGTAGAGGGCCGTTTTATTGGTGAGCAATACCTCGGCTTCCTGAGCTCTTTCCACTACTAACTCATTGGGAGTTCGAGGGTACACTTTTACTTCACCAAATTGTTCTAATGATTCCCAACTAAGATCTCCGGGATTAATGGTATGTCCATCCAGAACAACTATTTTCATAGGGCATCAATGGTAACCTAAAATATAGTAATAAATTGATAAAGCAGTCACAAATGAAAGTCGGGAATTACAATTTTTTCTATAAACAATGAAACTCCGATGAAAAAAGCAAGGAGGCGTTTTTTATTTAATATGAAATTCTTTATGTTAGAAAAGCCAAATGTTTAAAGCGTTGATATCCCCCAATCGGTTTATATCGCTTAGTTTAAGTGAAAAGGTCAATGTTTTGTATAAACAAGGATCTTTCATTGTGTCCATAAGATATTATGGTTATAAGATAAATCTTTTCTTATTGAATGATTACTACGTTGAGGTTTTTCATAACCATAAACTGGACAAAATCGAAAAAATAGACCTGATGAATTTATCCAATAAACGGATAAAATTTTACACCGACCAGATCAAATTCTCTGAGGAACTTTTTAGTTAACCCCTCTTTTCATTTACATTTTGAGAAACATCTGATGCAGTAACAGGACTTGGGGTATAACCAATTCATTTTCATCATTTTTAATTACATAATCAGCCAGTTCCTGCCTGTTCTCTTCCGTAGTTTGATTGGATATAATGGCCTTTATTTGATCCAAACTGCGATGGGGATCGCGTTGAGCAACCCGTTTAATTCGCATATTTTCGGGGGCGTAAATAGTTATCAGTTTATCCAGGCTCTTATATCCCCCTGACTCGATAAGTAAGGCTGCTTCTTTTATCACATAGAGTGCATCATATTGGCCAACCCATTTTTGATAATCCAAACCCACCAAGGGATGCACTAACTGGTTGAGCTTATTTAACTGTTCACTTTGATTAAAGACCTGTTCAGCCATAAATTGCCGATCGATTTGATTCTGTTGATCATATGCATGTTCACCGAAGGTCTCTTTGACCGCGGTAATAAGGGCTGAGTTATTTGAGAGCAACCAGCGGGCCCAATAATCTGCATCGTATACAGGGATACCCAAGTGCTTAAAAATTTGACATACCAGGCTTTTGCCAGATCCTATCCCACCGGTAACGCCGATTTGAAGCATTCTAGGGGGCATTGATTACTTTGACCTGGATGGGCTTGATAAAATAATCTTCTGCAAATTCCGGGTATTTGATCAATCGAGGAATGAGGGTGGAATCAGAGTAGTTAATATTACTGAAGTCGGCGGTAATCTGATACAATGTATCATTTAAATTTTGGGTGAGGTTCTCACGAATGGTAAAAAACAAGGTTACTCTTCGATTTTTTAGGTAAAAAGACGAATCCTGGGGAAAGCCTATGGGTACCAACGCAACTTTTCGGGAACTTCTGATGTATGGTTCTATGTCAAACTTTAGATGAACCTCAGAAGGTATTACCTTTACCAATGCAGAAGGTTCATAGATCACTTCTACCGTTTCATTGAAACTTTCATCAATATTTCGTTCCGTTAGTCGTAGGACAAATGTATCGGGCAACTGGGAAATTTGAGACCGAGGACCTTGGAATTCCAAGGAATCCGGTGTTACCGAAAGAGAAGAAACAATACGATACGGTTTGGACAATGAGATATTGATACTATCCACTAACATTTTCACTTTCTTGCTGGTCTTTTCCTCAATGTTTATAAACAAAGTATCAGTTACCACATAGTTGATTCTTAGAACATTTAGTTGATCGGAAAAAATAGGCAACAAAGTGGCCCTGGGAATATATCTTGTTTCCACTGGTTTATCCAGCTGTATGCTGACAGGCTTAATATTGAACCAGTAGGCACTTCTTAATAGATTCCAGCCCCCACTGGAAACATCAATACGTACTTTGGAGGGAAGTTCCTTTACAACCACCACACTATCCTGTTCAAAATCAAAAACAACCGGATAGTTAATTCGGGTTGTGTAGTCTTTATTTAATGATCGGAATAGCCAAAAGGTTGTAGCGGTAATAATGCATAATAAAATAGCCTTCCAATTTCCCTTATTTGTTAGAATGATTCCGGAAATCCAGAGCAGTATTTCCTTAATTTTTTTCAAACTTTATTTTTGTACAGAAGCTTTTTTGCTGGAATCAAGTGATATGGCGGACTTATCAAATTTAATTTTAGAACCCCTATCCACATCTAATACCACGGTTTCCTTCTCAATGGAAGATACTTTACCATGGATCCCACCTGTGGTTACCACGGTATCGCCTTTTTTGATAGACTCCATAAAATTTTTCTGATCTTTTTGCTTTTTCTGTTGTGGACGGATCATAAAAAAATAGAAAACAAGAATGATACCACCAATTAAAATTAAATTTCCTACCAGTCCACTTTGACCACCGCTTGCCTGGAGTAAAATGTTATGCCACATTTAAATAAATTATTTATACTTCACCACAATTACAAAACGCAAAGATAAGGCTTAATCCTTTTATGGTGATTAAACCTTATCTTATTTATTTAAAAATTAAAACTGGAATTTATACTATTCTACTTGGAAGGATTTCCACCTGTATCGCCTTTTAGCACCACGCTTTTAATATTCAGCTTTGTAATTTTGGGATAGGTATTAGCAGTAATAGTGACATTTTTATTCTGGGTTCCGGGTTTGCCTTTGCTATTAAAACTAACTTCGATTTCACCGGTTCCACCTACTGGGATTGGTTCCTTAGGCCAACGGGGAACAGTACATCCACAGGATGCTTTGGCACTTTCAATGATCAAGGGAATTTCTCCATTATTTGTAAATGAAAATACATGACTGACCACTTCACCTTCAGTGATGGTACCAAAATCATGAAGGGTTTTTTCAAAATTGAATTTTGGCAATGGACCATCAGGTTTTTCAGCAATTTTTGGAGTGGTCTGAAGGTTGCTAGTGGTAACTACTGGTGCAGCTGAACTTCCGGGAGTGACTTGGGAGGTGGATGTACCAGTATTTTCTAGACCGGCTACCCTTCTTTCCAAATCTGAGATTCTCTTTTCTAATTCGGAATTGTTACAACTTATGGCTAGCAAACCAATAACGGCTAACAGACCGAGCGATAATAAATGCTTTTTCATTTTATATTTTTTTTATAGTCCATAACATTAACTGTTAAAAACGGGAGGTAGTTTCAAATATTTCTCTAATCAACCACTAAATTATTGATATTTTATTATGGCATCAAGACTATGATACGAAAAAAATCGAAACCTGATCATTTCTTTATTGATCAAATCTGTTACAAAATGGTAACCACCAAATTTCACTTATTTTTAATCTGGCCAATTAATTGATCAACATCCCCCAGTAGTTTTTCGGCCTTTACTTTGGCGTCACTTATGACTTTCTCTCCTTCTGTTTTGGCTTCACTTAGCGTTTCACCTTTACCTTCGATCAGTTCATCGAGAATTTCTTGGAGTTTGGTTCGGTACTTATCTAAAAGAAAGGACAGTTTGTCCCGAGTATTACTGCCTTTATCCGGAGCATAAAGAATGCCAATTAATGCCCCAGCTAATGCTCCAGAAAGAAATGCCAGAAAAGTATTTGTTTTTTTGCTCATTGATAATACTATTTATTGTCTAATAATCCCCTACCACTTTTTCTAATCTCCCCTTTTTCCCCTAAATCTCCGGCTAGAACATCCATTATACCATTTACGAAAATTTTACTCTTAGGGGTACTATAAAGCTTTGAAATTTCAATATATTCATTTATGGTAACTTTTATAGGTATGCTGGGGAAATTTATGAACTCACAAATGGCCATTTTTATAATGATCTTGTCTAAAATAGCCATGCGGTCCAAATCCCAGTTTTTGGCTTTTTTTGCAATCAACTTATCATATTGCTGGTTATTGGCAATTGTCATATTAAATAACTCGCGAAAGTATTTTTTGTCGTCATCCCAGTTATAGGACAGCGGTGCTAGATGAAAACTGTTTTTTAAATCGGGGTCAATCGTTTTTAACGACTTGCCTACCATGCTTTTTATAATTTCACGATCCTCTGCCCAATTCAAGATATGTTCTTCCAAAAAGGAATAAATTGTACCCTTTTTGAAAACTGAATTCTTCAGTATATGTTTTACAAGTTTAAGATCAGTTTCATAGTTCGTTTTTGACAAACTTAGATAGGTTTGGTATTCGGGATCTTTTTTTAATATTTCCCGGTACCATTGA
>JAPUIM010000058.1 GCA_027297025.1 Bacteroidota bacterium
GTATAGAAAATGCATAAATTCTTTCTTGCCGCCTCTTTCGAAACCTTCAGCAATATTGTCCATTATGGACCCAATAGAACGATTTAATTGATCACGAAGAGCAAAATCCTTTTTAAGCTCAGTGTTTCGGCTTAGATCGAATATTTGATTAGCTAGCACCCGACTTTTTTTCCAAGCCTCAATTTCTTCAAACTTCTTTATCGTTGCCACAACTTTAGACTTTAAAATTTAAACATTGAACTACTTATACGGTATTTCCGACTCATGAGGATCCAGTTTGGGGTATTCCAACAATTTCTCCAGTTTTGCTTCCAGCTCCGGTGTGATCACGTGTTCTATGGTTTCCGCATCTTCGTGAACATGATCGGGGGCTATTCTCAAGTATTTGGTCAAATAGACTTCCCATAATCTATGCAGTTTTACCACATGTTGGCCTTTGTCCCGCCCTTCGGGAGAAAGGACCCACTGATCTCCGGATCTTTTGAGGTAGCCCTGGTTTTTTAGCCGGTTAAGGCCCAGGTGCAATTGACTGGTTTCGAAGTTTCTGGCCGCTAATATTTCCTGTTCAGTCTTGGGCTGGAAGTAGTTTTTACTTATCGCTCCTAAAGAGTAAATAGTTTTTAAGATATTCTCCTCCACCATCTGTCGTTTAATTTTCCTTTGGTTCCAGGTCCTGTATAGGATCCCTTTTTTAGGAGCGAAGAAAAATGAGGTAAAAGCAATAATGGAGATTACCACTACAATCCAGGGGCCGGTGGGCATGGCAGGAGCAGCATAGGAAATAAAAGCTCCCGCAAAACCTGAGAAAGCTCCAAAAAGAGCAGCCAGGATTACCATGATCTTTACCCGGTCCGTCCAAAATCTGGCTGCCGCCGCCGGCGTGATCAAAATAGCGGCCATTAATACCACACCCACCGCCTGAATGCCGATTACTACCGCCAATACGGTTAGGGTAGTCAAAACCAATTCAATTCTCCTTACCGGAAAACCCAGGGCTATGGCCAGGTCTTTGTCAAAAGATATCAAAGTGAATTCTTTGAAAAAAAGCACCACAAAAAATATAAGAGTGACAGCCACTATACTAAATACAATTAGATCCTGGCCCACCAAAGCAGCCGCTTTACCAAATAAAAATTGATCCAGGCCGCTTTGGGCAGCGTTACCGGAATGTTGGATCATGGTCAGTAAAAGGATTCCCATACCAAAGAATACCGATAGGATCAATCCAATGGCGGTGTCTTCTTTGATCTTTGACTTGGCAACTATCGCATCGATGATTACCAAAGAAAGCCATCCGGTGATAAATGCTCCTACAATCAAATACAAGGGGTTTTTGCTACCTGCCAACAAAAATCCCAGGCACACACCCGGCAAAATAGAATGAGCCACTGCATCACCTACCAGGGCCTTCTTCTTCAAGAAGGTAAAGCAGCCTACAATGGCGGAGCTGGCAGTAAGAAGTACCGAACCCAGCACTACAAATCTGATGTTGGGATCGGAGAAAGATAAAAATTCCAGTAGTAGTTCCAACTTATTTTGCTTCTCGGTGGGGAAACTGTTCTTTGGCCATCAAAGTGGTTATTTCAGATAATAGTGTCAATTTACCTCCATAGGTCTCTTGCAATAAATCAGGGGTGAAAACATCCTCGGTGGGACCGGAGGCCACCAAACGCAAATTGAGAAGTATGATCCAATCAAAATATTTACTGGCTGTCTGCAGGTCGTGGTGCACGGCTACTACTGTTTTGTTTTGAATAGCCATTTCTCTTAACAACCGTATAATGGCTTTTTCAGTGGCCGCATCCACACCGGCAAAAGGCTCATCCATTAAATATAGATCTGCCTGTTGGGCCAGAGCCCGTGCCAGAAATATCCTTTGCTGCTGACCACCGGATAATTGTGATATTTGTCGTTCAGCATGTGCTTCCATTCCCACTTTTCTCAGGCTGTCCATGGCAACTTCAATATCCGCTTTGCGGGGCCTGCGAAATAATCCCAGTTTCCCATACCTTCCCATCAATACAACTTCTCTCACTGAGGTGGGAAAGTCCCAATCTACTGATTCTCTCTGCGGCACATAGCTGATATGGTCCCGTACCGCATCTAATTTTTCATCAAAAAGTTTTATGTACCCACTTGATATGGGGATCAATCCCATAATGGCCTTGATAAGGGTGGACTTGCCGGCTCCATTAGGCCCGATGATCCCAATGACTTTTCCCTTGGGGACACTTAAATCAATATCCCACAAAACCGGTTTCTTATCATAAGAAACAGTAAGATCGTGTATCTCCAATACTGGATTTTCTACTTGTTTGATCATGAGTTCTACTTTAAAGCTTCCACAATGGTTTTGACATTGGCATGAACCATACCTATATAGGTTCCTTCCGGGGTCCCTTTTTCACCCATGGCATCGGAAAACAATATTCCCCCAATATCAACTGCAAATCCTCTTTCTTTACACCCCGCCACCACGGCATTAATGGCCCGGGGAGATACAGAGCTTTCAATAAAAACCGCCTTTATTTTGTTATTGACAATATACTTCACCAAGTCCGTGATATCTCTTAACCCAAATTCGGATTGTGTGGAAATTCCCTGTAATCCTTTTACTTCAAGTTTATAGGCTTCTCCGAAGTACCCGAATGCATCGTGGGCGGTGACCAGCACCCGCTGGTCATCGGGGATCTTTAGAATTTCATCCCGCACTTTTAAATGCAATGAGTCAAGGGATTTAAGGAATTTAGTAGCATTGGATTGATAATAAGCGGCATTTTTTGGGTCGTGTTGCTGTAAAGCTTTATTTACGTTCTGAACTACTTCACACCATAAGTGAACATCAAACCATATATGAGGATCGTAGGTACCCGGATAAAAAAGATTATCCCTGATTTTGTTTTTATCAATGATCTCAGCTGCAGCCAGGGTGGGTTTTATTTTACCAAGACGCTCGAGTATATCTTCCATTTTTCCTTCCAGAAAAAGCCCGTTGTAAATGATCAGATCTGCATCAGTCAATTTTTGCAGGTCCCCTTGGGTGGCTTTGTATAAATGAGGGTCTACACCGGGGCCCATCATAGCTTCTACCACTACGGAATCCTTGGCGATATTGATGACGGCATCTTCCAGCATCATGGTGGTGGTTACTATTGTTAATTTACCGGCGGTTTTATCCTGTTGAAATTGGGGTGACCGACAACTGCTATGAATCATCAAAAAAGTGATCATTATAATGCCAATTCGCCCTTTAAGATAATCAGTTGAAAAAATCATAGTGGGAAATGATTTAGGAGGTGATTAATATATTTTCGGATACCTCTCCGGACACAAAAACCGACTTTTGATCCCCAATATCGATTTCCATTGAACCATCATAGGCTATTTTATCCAGTACTCTAATCTTGGTGCCGATGGCGGCCCCAAGTTTGTCCAGGTATTGCAAAAATTCTTTGCTGGAGTCCTTAACAGCAATCACCACTCCGGAGTCGTTGAGCTTAAGGTCACATAATGGTATTTGCGGTTTGGAATTGATTACCCCTTTCTTATCGGGAATGGGATCTCCATGTGGATCGTATTGAGGAAAGCCTAAAAATTGGTCTAATCTTTCGATCAATAGGGGAGAGCGGATATGCTCCAATTGTTCCGCAATCTCGTGTACCTGGTCCCAACTGAATTTTAATTTATTTACCAGGAAAACTTCCCAAAGACGGTGTTTCCTAATAACTAGCAAGGCTTTTTCCTTTCCTTCTTTTGATATATTTACTCCCTGGTATTTTTTATAGTTGACCACCTTTTTTCGGGATAACTTTCTTATCATGTCGCTCACCGATGCGGGTTTTGTGTGTAAAGATTCCGCTATGGAATTGGTGGATACATCTTTTCGACCCCCTTTGGAAAGGTGATAGATTGTTTTCAAATAGTTTTCTTCAGCAAAACTCAGCATATTTCAATAAATTTTGATGCAAATGTAAAATATTTTTAGATAAGCCTAAAAATATTTTTTGATTTTATTTAAAAAAGTGATTAATTATTAGGACAGCACTGAATCGATAATTTCCAGTAGTTGATGTTCTTCCTTTTTCCAAACCACTTGATCATCAATTCCCTGAGGATAGAAATTGTATTGATTGATGGTCTCCATTAACTCAGTCGGATGATTATTCAGAAAATCAATAGAGATGGCTGCTTTGTAATGATTGCAAATTTTCTCCCAAGCTGGATTATGAGGGATAATCATGGGCAACTGAAGTGCTAAGTATTCATACATACGGGTAGGAATGCAGTTTTTCGTACTTGGATTAGACCTATAAGCAATTATACCTAGGTCAGAATGAAGGATTTGGTCTACGATTTGGTCATGGGCCACTGGTTCCTCCCCGCTAACCAACTGTATATTTTTTGACTCCTTGACCAAGTTTTTAAGTTTGATCAAGGTTGGTTTATAGGAACAATGCCCAATTATGGTAAGATGTAATTTATCATCCAATTCATATAACGATCTGAAAACTGCTATGGCTTCAAAAATTCCATAGTTCTCATTAATGGTTCCGGAATAAAGAAAATTCCTGATAGAGGTGCTCGTTCCCACCAAGGCAGATTTAATTGGTTTGTATTTATTTTCCAAAATACTATAATTCCTAGATGTAAATCTCAGTTCTTGTTCATAACACCGTTCGGCGTAGATAATGTAGTCAACAGAGTATTTTAATATACTTTCCAACCCGCGAACACTAAGGGCCAGGAACCACTTAAACAGGAATGCATAATGATTATTGTAAATTATATTCCTATAGTGGTTTTCCTGAACATCATAAATAACTTTACAGCGGAACAACATCTTGTAAATACAACTTACAGGAAGCAATTCCGCGGTAGTCACAATGATCAAATCCGGTTGTAACTTCCTCAGGCAAATCCAGTAGTGGATTGGCGCCAAAACACGATGAATGGACATTCGTCTGAAATTGAAAATAGGAAAGTATTTTATGTTGTATTGAAATGGGGTATTTTTTGTTGAAAAGCCTATGATATTAATATCATATTTATTTGTTTGGCCCAGTGAAAGGGCAAATTTTTCATACAGGCGGACATCGTCCACCGGCTTAAGCACCGAAGCCACTACTATGATGGGATTAGCCATAGGCACGCAAATTATAATATATATTAGTTTAACCTAATTTATGGAATTACGCCAATTGATAGAAGCAGCCTGGGAAAACAGGGATTTATTAAAAGATCAAGATACCATCATTGCTATAAGGTCTGTCATTGATGAATTAGACAAAGGTGCCAGGAGAATTGCAGAACCAACCAAAAGTGGATGGGTGGTCAATGAGTGGTTAAAGAAGGCGGTTATTTTGTATTTCCCTATCCAAAAGATGCAGGTAATAGAAGTCGGCCCGTTTGAGTATTATGATAAAATAAAACTAAAAACCGGCTTTGAGAAATTGGGAATAAGAGTGGTTCCTCAGGCTTTGGCCCGTTACGGATCCTATGTAAGCCCCGGGGTGATCATGATGCCTTCTTATATCAATATTGGCGCCTATGTAGACGAAGGAACCATGGTGGATACCTGGGCCACCGTAGGAAGTTGTGCGCAAATCGGAAAAAAAGTTCATTTAAGTGGTGGGGTAGGAATTGGTGGAGTGCTGGAACCGGTTCAGGCAACTCCGGTAATAATTGAGGACAATGCATTTATAGGATCACGCTGTATAATAGTGGAAGGAATTCGCGTAGGGAAGGAGGCAGTTTTAGGGGCCAATGTGACCCTTACCGGCAGCTCCAAGATCATCGATGTAACCGGAAATGAACCAAAAGAATACAAGGGTTATATTCCCGAACGTTCAGTAGTAATTCCCGGCTCATTTACCAAAACATTCGCCTCAGGCAAATACCAAGTGCCTTGTGCATTGATCATAGGAAAACGAAAAGAAAGCACCAATAAAAAGACCTCTTTAAATGAGGCTTTGAGAGAAAATGAAGTGGCGGTTTGATCTTTTATGTTTTGTATTCGTAATAACTTTTAAATCATTTGTATATAATTAATAATACCGGATATATGGCTAAAATAATGGTCAACATAGAAGTTTTGAATACCTCAGAGATCATTCAGAGAAGAAAAGGAAAAATTTTCCACTGGTTGGCTAGCCGGATAAAAAGCCCCGATGAACTTCGCAGGGCCATTGAAAAAAAGATTTCCAAAGAAGTTATCAATGGCATTAAAGTTAGCCTGGATCAAAGGTTTAAGGAAGAGGGGATTGCAGCTAAATTGAAAATTTCAATAGTGGAATAATTTTTGTTAAAAATGGCTAAATCATTTCTAGTTCAACAATGGGTAATTTTAATGGCCGTTGGGTCAATAATTAATATTAATGCCACTACCTGCTACTCCCAGGATAAATTGACCTTTAAATCCAGCGATGGGGTTTCAATAAGCGCTGATCTCTATCAAATGCATTTAGACTCAGCGCCAATGATCATCCTGTTTCACCAGGCGGGCTGGAGCAGGGGAGAATATTTAGAGATAGCGCCCAAACTCAATCACAAGGGATTCAATTGTATTGCTGTGGATCAGAGGTCTGGTAACCAGGTCAATAATATTCCCAACCAAACCTTCAAAAATGCCAGACAAGCAATGAAGCCTACCCAATATTTGGATGCATTGCCGGATATGGAGGCGGCTATAAAATTTGCTCGTGAAAAATTTGCTCATGGTAAGTTACTTATTTGGGGTAGCTCCTATTCTGCCGCCCTGGTGTTAAAACTAGCAGGAGATGGGGTGGAGGTGGATGGTGTTCTGGCATTTTCACCAGGGGAATATTTTAAAAGTTTTGGAAAATCCTCTGACTATATTAGCAATAGCGCCAAAAATATATATGTGCCGGTGTTTATCACTTCAGCCAGAAGTGAAAAGAAAAGCTGGCAGTCCATCTATGAAGCAATACCTTCTGACCATAAGAAATATTTTGTCCCTGATACCAGCGGCAACCATGGATCCAGGGCTCTATGGGAGAAATTTTATGATCAAAAAGCATA
>JAPUIM010000059.1 GCA_027297025.1 Bacteroidota bacterium
ATTGATTTTGACAAAAATATTAGTAAAAATTCCAGGTAATTTCAATTACTTCACTACTCTGGGGTTTGGCTAATCAACTTCTTGCGGTAAGCATTGAATATTCTTGATTTAGAAACGAATCCCACATATTTGCCTTCATCAATCACCGGTAGGTTCCAGGCACCGGATTTTTCAAATTTATTCATTACCGATTGCATTTTTTCATGAGAGGAAACTTTATCCGGAGGGTTTCTCATAATAGACTTCACCAGTACATTTTGCCTTGATTCTTCATCAAACATAATCTCTCTGATGTCATCCAAGGTCACAATTCCCTCTAGTTCCTGGTTATCATTTACTACGGGAAAAATATTCCTTTTTGATTGCCTTACCAGATTCACCAAATCACCCAGACTGTCTTCCGGCTTAATTAGGGCCAAATCAGTTTCAATAATTTTCTTCAAATGAATTAGACTTAAAACCTGACGATCTTTATCATACTGGATCAGGTCTCCTCTTTCTATAAGGTGTTTGGTATAGAAGGAGTGCTTTTCAAAATAGGTTTTGGTTATAAAAGAAATGGCCGACACTAACATCAGCGGAACAAAAAGCGTATACCCCCCAGTTATTTCTGCAATAAGAAATATTGCAGTAAGAGGTGCGTGAAGTACTCCGCTCATTACACCACACATCCCTACCAAAGTAAAGTTGCTAATACTTAACATTTGACCCAGCGCCAGGTAATTATAGCTGGTGGCAAAGAAAAATCCGGTTACCCCACCCAGAAACAAGGAGGGGGCAAATATTCCTCCGCTGCCTCCCGATCCAATGGTTAAAGCGGTGGCAACGGGCTTCATGATGATCAACCCTAACATGAATAACAATAAGAATAGTCCACTATGGATCTGGTTAAAAAATAAACTTCGGTTTAAGATGCCAATGCCATCTTCCGACAATAGAAGCTTAATGGCATCATAACCTTCCCCATAAATAGGGGGAAATAAAAATATGATCAAGCCTAACCCAATTCCACCCATTACCCCCTTAGAAAAGGAGCCCTTTATCGAAGAAATTAAATCTTCGATCTTATACATACATCGGGTGAAATAGAGCGACACCAATCCACAAGCAATACCCAACAAGAAATAAAAGGGTACGTCGGCAGCGGCAAAAGGATCTTTTAATTGAAACGAAAAGAGTATTTCTTCCCCTAACAACATCAAGGAGATCAACTGACCGAATACCGATGCAATAAGCAAAGGGATAAAGGCAGCAATTGTCACTTCGGCCAATAACACCTCAACGGCGAAGATGACCCCGGCAATGGGAGAATTGAAAATGGCAGAAATAGCTCCGGCAGCACCACACCCAATCAACAATGTTTTTTGCTTATAGTTGAGGTGCATGGTTTGCGCAATATTGGAGCCAATGGCTGATCCCGTTACCACAATTGGTGCCTCTAAGCCCACAGAACCTCCAAAACCTACAGTTATGGCACTGGTGACCATTCGTGAGTACATTTTAACAGCCCCGATAATGCTGGAGTTCTTAGAAATAGCAAAAAGAATACTGGTTATACCGTGCCCCAATGATTCTCTAAGTAAATATTTGGCTAATAATACTGTTAAGACTATCCCTACTAAAGGATATATAAAATGCAAAATATTGGCATAGTCAACGGCAAAACCCCCTGTTAAAAATCCCTGGATAAAATGAACGACACTCTTGAGGGCAACAGCAGCAATGCCGGCAACAATCCCTACCACCCCTCCCAGAATAATTACAAAGTTCTTGTCGCTGATGTGCTTTATCCGCCATAACAATAAATTGAAATAGATATCTCGAATTTTTGCCAGTAATTTGGTCATAAAGGGGATTTTTGACGGCCGCTAATTTACAATATTTCCATTCACATTGTAGAAATCCTACTCAAAAGTAGTAGCGACTTGACTACTCAATATGTAATTTTTTCTTGTTTCATTATTAACAGTTCGAAATTTTTGAATATATTTTAACCCACATATTCATTGATATAGAAATATAGTTATGAAAGCCATCATACTTGTGGCTGGTATTGGAATCAAATTAAGGCCCCATACCCACACCCAGCCTAAAGCTTTAGTGCCTGTTGCCGGGAAACCGATCTTGGCACATATTATAGACACACTAATATCGGGAGGAATCGAGGAATTGATATTTATTGTAGGTTATCTTGGTGGCAAGATCGAATCGTATGTTACCACTTCCTATTCGAGGCAAAAAATAAAAACCCAGTTTATCCGACAGGAGCCAAGGAAAGGTACCGGTCATGCAGTTTGGTCGGCCAGGGAATATATAAAAGACGAAAAAGAGATCCTAATAATGCTAGGAGATAGCATCTTAAACCTTGATATGCCAAAACTGCTGAACTCCCAAAACTCAGTATTAGGGGTAAAAAAGGTAGATACTCCAACATTGTTCGGGGTGGCCGAAGTCGATAAGGATGGATTGGTAAAAAAATTAGTGGAAAAACCCACCATTCCTAAATCCAATAGGGCATTAGTAGGTATTTATAAAATTGGAGAAGTTTCACTTTTATTGGAAGCTGCTGATCATATAGTAACCAACAAAATAAAGACCCATGGTGAATATCAGCTAACCGACGTCCTGATGTATATGATCAACAAGGGAGCGAATATGACCCTATTTGAAGTTGACCACTGGTATGATTGTGGAAGAAAGGAGTCTTTATTGGAAGCAAATGCAATTTTGTTGGGACATCCTCGGTTTCAAAATAATTTTAAGAATAAATATCCTGGTACCATTATCATTCCTCCGGTTAGTATTGGTAAAAACTGCAAGATCAATAGTTCCATTGTGGGACCCAATGTAGCGCTCGGAGATAATACGATTGTTTCCTATTCCATTGTGAAATACACCATAGTTGGATCTTTCAGTGAAATAAAATCCGCTGTTTTGGAAAACTCCATTATTGGCAACGATACCAGCCTGGAAGGTCTGACTTTAAGTTTGAATATTGGCGACAACACTGAGATTCATTTCAAAAATTAAATTTAGCCAACCCATTACTTGCCTTTTTGGCCTGGAAGTAGACATTGGGGTAACCAATCACTGTTTTCCCAGAGTCATAAATATTGTTCCACAAAACATCTGCGTATTATTAAATTCGTGTACTTTTGCAGCCGATTTTAGGAATGCAGATATGGATAAGTATAGAATAAATTTCAAATGTAACAAGACCCCGAAAGCCAATCTGGGATTGGAGGGGTTTGAACCCGATAAACAATATGCCGGTCGCACATTTAATGGGGTTTTCGAAATTACTCCCGATTGGGGGAAAGATTTCCCTACCCGGATGCTGGATGGCAAAATATTCTTTGAGTATTTCGAATTAATTGACAACTGATTACCCGTGCATTGATTAAATTTAGCGGGTGGAAATAATTAAGATTAAGGAAACCTGCTTATATACCAACGATTTGGAATTGGCCAAGGCATTCTACCATGGAAAGCTAGGTTTACCAGTGATTGGTATGGTCAAGAACAGGCATGTCTTTTTTCGGGCAGGAGGGTCCGTACTGCTTTGTTTCAATCCGGAAAGCACCATAAATGATGATAAAGTACCTCCCCATTATGCCCATGGAAATCAACATTTGGCTTTTGAAGTGAAACCTTCTCAATACCAAAGCTGGAAAAATAAATTGAAGGAGCTTGAGATTTTGATAACTCATGA
>JAPUIM010000006.1 GCA_027297025.1 Bacteroidota bacterium
AAGTTTCTTGCCTGTCGTTATTATTGACTGAGGTATTATAAAATTCTCTATTCCATGTTTTTTCCCAACCCTGTTGATTGGCGATCCAGGAAAATGTGAGTAAAAAGGCTATGGATGCTGCAGCATAATAATGACTATAGGTTTTTATATCCCCTTGACTAGAAATCCGTGAAGATTGAGGTTTTAATTTCTGCTCCAACCTGGTCCATGATTTTTCCGGGTACCATTTTACCTCAGGAGGTACTGTTTTATCCAATGACTCAATTTTATCTCGAATAATATGGTTAAACCTATCGTTGTTCATGTTGCCAGGCCATATTGGTTTAACATTTTGCGCATCCATCCTTTTGCTTTGCTCAGTTGTGATTTAGAGGTACTTATACTGATGCTTAACTTTTCAGATATTTCTTTATGGGAGTAACCTTCAATCACATACAAATTAAAAATGGTGCGATATCCGACGGGCATGGTACCGATCATTTGATATATCTCTTCGGATTCGACTTGCAAATCGGGAAAATCATCGGATGGAATATGAATAGCAGCTTCGCTAGGCATCAGGATTAAGTTTTTATTTTTTCTTAAAAACATCAGACTCTGATTGACCATGATCTTTCGCATCCATGCTGCCAGACTTTTGTCACCCCTATATTCAAATTTGGATAAATTGTTAAACACTTTATAAAAACCTTCAATCATAATATCTTCCGCATCATTCTCATTTTTCACATACCGATAGCATATCCGAAACATTTGTATTGAAAAATGTTCGTATAGTGTTCTTTGGGCATTGCTATCACCCTGTAAACACAAATCAATAAACTTTTCATCAATCAATGGGTGAAAATCGTTTTCGGTTAAACGTTCTATGGTAGAAAATGCAGGAATAGTATCAGGGGTTGTCTGGGGTTAAAAAAAAATTTGAGTTAAAACTATCCTTGTTTATTGTGGAATGAAGTTAAACGGGGTTAATAAATGTTAAAAGATGTTAAGAGCTTAGGCAAACGCAGATTCTTTTAACAAGGGGTAGGTATATATTAATCCCAATACCGGTCCTGGCAAAAGGAAAATGAACGCGAAATCCTGATGGCCACTGGAAATGAGGTAAGAAATGGACTGAATGCTGAAGATGGTAATAAAAAATCCGATACTATTCACCATGGTCAAAGAAGTGCCTACTAATTGTGGTGGTGCATAACGGGCCACCAAAGTAGAAAACTGCGGAGAATCACCTACTACAACAACCCCCCAAATGACTAGTATTATCAAAAAAACCGAAATGGGCATTTTTAATAGAATGGGAGAAATCAAGCAGCAAGTGCCGGAAATGAGTAATTGAGCAAAGGCAACTCTGGCACTGCCTTTGGCTTTGGAAATAACTCCGCCAAAAATGCAGCCCAAACTGCCCGCACCAATGATAATAAAGGCCCATAGAGGAATATTCAGATTGGTGATAGGTTGGCTGGCAGTGTAGGTCTGAATAAAAATAGGTACAAAAGCCCAAAATGCATAAAGTTCCCACATATGCCCAAAATAGCCCAGTGCCGCCAGACGCAAAGGTTTGGATCGAAAGATTCTGATGAAACTCAAGGGATGAAATGCTCCTCCCTTTTTATGATAGGGACCTACGGGTATAAAAAATAAAACGGACAAACCACCAATTCCCGATAATATTGAAACCGATAACATGATACTTTCCCAAGGCAAACTACTTCCAATACTTTTTAGTAAATGGGGAAAAGCGGTACCTACCACCAATGCTCCTACCAAATAACCCATAGCTTCACCTAAACCTTTCTTATACCAGCTAGCGGCCAATTGCATTCCCACAGGATAGATACCCGCCAGGAAAAAGCCGGTCATAAACCTTAGCAGTACCAAACTTAGCAAGCCATCAGCAAAAAAAAATATCATTGAGTTAGAGAGAGCCCCTAAAGCCGAACAAATGAAAAATATCTTATTGGGAGGAAAGCGGTCAGCGATGGCAAAGAAAGCGAAGGTGAGGGTCCCTAAAATAAAACCGATTTGTACCGATGTAGTAATATAGCCGATAGATTCTGTGGGCAAGGATAATTGTAGTTGAAGATCGCTTAACACAGCATTTCCAGCAAACCATAAGGATGTGCCGGCAAATTGAGAGAAAATTATTATCGGAAGTATTCTGGGAGGAACTTGTGCCATTGGCGTCAATTAATTTCGATAATTCTGGCGGTTAATTCACTAAAATAGGCTCCATTATAGGGGCCAAACCAATTCATGGTTCGGGTCTCATATTTATCCAGATCATACCATTGGTCATCGGTAACATAACCTATATAGCCCCCGTTAAAACTAGTAATGATAAGATTTAATTCCTTTTGAGCTGCCAATTCCTGGAGAGGTTCCACTAATTCTCCGGAAAAATCACAGGGCATACCTATCAGAAGTATGTGCCCCAATCTCATTACTGTAATCTCGGAAGGGTAATCCCCAAAAAAAGTTCGAAATAGACCTGGCCTAAGTCGGAGATCTTCAGAAATCCTGAAATGAGGGTCTCGCAGTCCAAGGGGAAGTTTGAATAATCCCAGGCTATATTGAGGCTGTGTCAGCATGAAATTAAGTCCTAACTCAATTTGTTCAGTCATTGGTCCCACCATAGTGTTAATCCTGGCCCAAGGATCATCCTTATTTTTGATTCCTGGTTTTTGACTTCCCACTGCTCCAGCGGCAAATAGTGCAAAATCAATTTTGTTCAGGGCTTCGATTTGATCAACTAATTGTCCGGGATACCCCCGGGAAAGGTTGAGGTAGGAAGAAGACAAACAGGTAGGATGAGCGGCGAATGTGGTAAATGCTGCCACCTTCCCGTTGATTTGCTCCAAAAGGATTAGTCTCAGCCAAGGATCAATTTTACCCTGGACTCCCACCAAACGATTAGCCACCAGCTCCGGTAACTGAAATCGAGCAAACCCTATTTTTACCGGTAGTTGGTTTTTTCTAGCTTCCATAATGGAGTTGATTATAGCCTGGGTAATAAACTCTACCACATGTGGATCATATTCACCGGCAAAGAATTCACCGGTAATCCCAGGGGCCCATCCACCAATACCTGTGTGGGTATGGGTAGCTGAAAGAAGGATCTGGTTGGAAGAGAGTCCAACTTCCTGCAATGATTCTTCCAGCATGATAGTTACCTCATTGGGGATGATCAGCAAATCAGCTGTAACTAAAGCTATTTCGGTCTCCTCATTGTTGAAGACCACAGTTCTCACCCATAAAGAATCATGAACATCTTCAAATAATTTACCCCCACGCTTTCCATATCCCGCTAGTGGAAGTTTTTTATGTGGGGTAAGGTTTATTTTGGACCAACCCGCACTAATGGTGTCACCGGAGATGATAAAAGATTCATCAATTGCATTTAGTCTCTGAATAGTTTGTTGGTAATAAGCAGTTTCTTGATAAGGAGTTCGATCCACCAAGGTGAATAAACTGAAAAACAGAATTAGCCCCAAACCAGATATACTACCAGCTATTTTGAAGAATGTCTTCATAGAAGTACAAGATTATTCCAATTAACTTATTTAAC
>JAPUIM010000060.1 GCA_027297025.1 Bacteroidota bacterium
AAAGAAAAAATAACTTTTGGAATAACCTATATCAATAATGTTCAACTTTTTCATATTGGCACAGAGGCCAAATTACATAGAGTGTTGAAGAAATATGAAAACGGTACCTCCGATATAATGGTCGAAGCCCTTAATTTTTTCCACTTAAAGGAATTCAAAAAGGTAATGCCGGGAAAACTTTATAGCGGAGGGGTAACTGAAAGTATTGAGGTTGAAAATAAGATGGCGACTACAGGATTGAAGAAAAATTACAAGAAGTTTGTGCAACTTATAAAAAACCAAATTCTGGATGACGGTGAACTCGACTCCATAAAAACCTTGGATATTGTGAAAAAGATAAACCTGCCATCGGTCAAGAAGTTTCAGATGCTGAACCTGGAAAACGATAAAGCCCGGCAGAAATTTCTATCGGATGAGTTAAAGCTAATGTTCAAAATAAGGGAGCAGGAGAATCAGATAAAAGGTAAGTTTTATCTCAACTGATATTACGGGGCCTCTGAATATATTTCTCGTTGACTTTTTTGGACCGGATGTATAGCAGGTAAGTTATTGAGGGCCAATCTGCGAAAACAGAAATACTGCAAATTGTAAGCCCGTCCGGTAGAAGCGGTGAATCCCCATATAACTTTGGTTTCGCCATCGAAAATATCATTCACCAGATCCTTGGTGCCTTCAAAAACCACCTTGTTGTCGAGGAGTACAGTAATATTTTTATTATTTGGATTCCAACGAAAACGGAAATTATGTAACCTGCCGTCTTCGAGATTGTAATCATCATTGTCATCGTTCCAGTGGGTAGCATGGAGGCTGACACCATTTTCCAGGTAAGCCACATGGTCAGAAGCAGGATCATTTTGCTGCAAGTTTTGATAGGTATCAAATTCAATGGCGATGGAGGGGGCTATAAAGTTGCCTCCATCATAATAAGGGCTCCATCGTCCGTACCCCATACACTCGCCATAGGTACCATAGGCTTGAAAACCGCGGGGGTCATTATGTATTACAAAAGTAATCCCATCAGCTCCCCCAACATCTTTGTCTCCCAAGTAAATATCAAACTCTATTTCGAAGTAATTTTGGAGATTGAGGTAAGAGGTGCTATAGGCGATCCCTTCACGGTAATCATAATCCGGCGTCAATTGGATGCATGATCCGGGCATATGCTCGGCATCACCAATCAAGGCAAACTGTGCCCTAAGACTGGATGAAAAAATTATAATGGCGAAAGCCAAAAGTATTTTAAGAGACATCACAAAGCGATCTATAATTTAATATACGAATTATTGGTAATAAGTTTTTGCCAGCGGGAACATTTTAAAACCAACATGCTTCCAGGAAGGTTTGAAGGAACAGTTTTTCTGTACTTTTCCAGATAAACTGGAAATTTCTTAGGTTTAAAGTAGATTTAAGCTCCGGCTATGGATATTGTTATTAAAAAACAACTGGATATTCTAATTCAACTGGCCAAAAAAGATCAGGATTATGCTCCTAAAGAAAGGGCATTTATTAAAAATGTTGCCAACAAATATGGTGTTACTCCTCAACAATTGAAGGAAATTGAGAATAATCCCGAATCCATAGGTTCGTTAGGAGCACTATCGGTTAATCAAAAACTGGAATACCTAATCAATGTTTTATTTTTAACTAAAGCCGATGGAAAAATTTTAACCAATGAAGTCATTTTCTGCCAGGATGTGGCTATCAAATTAGGTTTTAAAAAAGCGGTTGTGGATACATTACTCACTATAACTAATGATACCACCATCGAACAGATAAATTTTACTGATCTGAAAAAGAAGATCGAAAATTATTTTTAACATTTGTGTTTTTAGCAAATGCTGATTTTTTGTTATGGATCAAACATGTGCCGTGAAAGATTCGAACAACGGATCCCTTCCAGTAGATACATAACCAGCGCCTGCCTCGATTCGCATCAATTAAAATTTCACAAAAAAAGCATTGACGGGTCGGCAAAAGCAGATGCTTATTATAGCGGACGGGTAGAAGATAAAGTATGGGGAGTGGTGAATAAAATAGATCCCAAGCAAAAGGTTTTGTTGGATGAATATGAAGGGTTAGGCGTGGGTTATGATCATAAGGAAGTGGAGGTTGGTGATATCGAGGGCAAAAAGTATAAGGCCTGGGTCTATTTTGCCATCAAAATTGGGAAAAACCTTAAACCCTATAAATGGTACAAGGAATTTGTGCTGGCGGGTGCTTTGCAACACGGCTTACCTCCATCCTATATTAAAAAAATAGCCACAATGCCACATCATTTAGACAAAAACCGACAAAGGGCCAATTTCAATCAAAGGATCATAGGTGTCGAAAGGGCACGGTTAAGTGGTTTTTTCTAACTCCCAAAGGGCGTAGTCATCACCTTTTCCATATTTCACCAGATCACTCAATAGATAGGTGTCCAGGGTTAACAGATCTTTAATGAGAAAATCATAGTCACCGGTGACCTTCATTATCTCAAATTCTGTTTTCTCCCCATAATTTTGAAGATAATATTTTTTTCCGGTCCTCAATGTGTCAAAGGATAATGACATCGGTCCCAACCGCGGCTCAATCTTCAATCACTCTTTCTACCGCATCCATTTTCTTTTCAGTGAACTTACCGGAAGTGGCGTGCACTATTTTACCATCTGGGTCCAAAACGAAAAAATAAGGGACATCCTTTTTTTCAAAACCCAGCGCCTCCTTATAAGTCTTAATATTTCCCTTAAAAAAAAGGATATGCGGTAATATTTCCGGCTCCACATTTTTGATAGCTTTCTTTTTAGCGATTCCTGCCGCAGCAGCCTTAACACCGCTGAACATGGGCACAAAATAAACATTCACATCATAGGTGAATGAGGCAAATATCCCCGCGTCTGCGCTAGCTCGGATAAACTTATCATAGATGGGACTGAACCACGTGTTGAGATCACCTTCGGATTTTTTGGAATAAGCCAGTCCCAGTAGTGTGTATTTTCCCTTGGTGTCATTAGGGATGGTCACTGATTTATTGGTGGCGGTTTCCGCGGTCATGTCGGGAAATATATTACCTACTTGGGCCGTAACAAAGGTATTTACTGCCAGTAAGAGGCTAAAAAGGATAACTGAGGTAGTTTTCATTTTAAAAAGTTAAAATTTAATTATTTTTTTTCTTCTATAATTCCCACTGAAGGTTTAGGCGGAGGTGCCGAAGTGGTGGCATGTTTATCGAAATAGAGACCGGTTTTTTCCATATGCTCAAGGATCTGTTCGCGGCTTAGGTACAAGCGCAAATCATACAACTGCCAGCCCAGTCCATATTCTATAGTGAGGGTATCCGCCCCTGTCTCAAATTTATATTCGAAGTCGTTGGAAGTAATGTATCTTATGCCATCAATTAACATGCCTCCGTAGCTTTTCTGTTGGAAATGCATGAAATGGGCCAGCTCATGCCCGATTAAACCTACCCGTTTGTTGAGAGAGATCCGGTCGACAAATGATTTCTTTTCAATGGCAATTTTATAGGTTCGTTTTTTCCTGGATCTAAACATTCCCCACAATACCGGACTCGCTTTGATAGGAGCGCTGAGCCGGTTCTTATACACTACTTTAATTTTTATACTCCTTAATTCAGGATAATGACCCAGGGCCAATAAGGCGGCCAACTCAATTTGTGGTTCATAACAACATAAAGAGGCCCCATTCACTTTTCTCAAGCTATCTAATCTGGACTCATATCCATACAAGGTATACTTTTCAGATTGAACAAAAATATCCTGCGCTTGACCCATAATAGTAGCTGCCCACCCTATGGCCAATGCCAGAACCAGCGATTTACCTGGCAAATTGAATAATCTTAACACTCCGGTCTTTCCGATCAACATATGCATAGTGCACCTTATCAATATAATAATATTCACGGTAGTAAAAGGTACTAGATGGCTGCAAATTTAGTTTATTTTCATATAAATTTATTCTTTCTGTAGCAGTAGTCCGGCCCTCTGAATATATCTCCAGGTCGGGAAATGTCAGGTAGGAATTAAAAAAATAGCTACCCTGTTTAACCCCGGTCAATTGTTTAGAGCCTCCAATGGAAATACCAACATTTGATCCAAAAGACCCCAATGCCCCTCCGATAGATAGCCCTGAAGAGGTAGGATTGTAGGAGCCCATGGTTAATTTGATAATTCCATTAAACTCATCATCTACATAGATGGAAGCCATTCCCTTGGAAAATATCTTATAAATACGGGTCATGTCTGCTTCGCTTTCTTGTCCAAATCTTCCTTCCAGTTCATAAATGCTGTAAATGGGTCCCTTTTTGATCTTAATGCGCTCACTGCCGGCATAATCAAAATTATCGGCCAGCTCACCATTGTGTAAATTATAAACGGACAGATCCATGTGATCCTTGTCCAGAGTGAGGCGAAATAATTTATTTCCGTTCAAAATAGAATTGGAAGAGGTTCCGATACCAATATTTTTTTCCGGAATACTTATTATTTCGGAAGTTCCCTGTTCCCAATTTATGGCCCAGATAAAGGTCTTAAGATACCTGGGATCATCGAAGGTGAAATAGATGTAATTGCCATTGACATATAACTTCTGACCTGAAGAAAACAAAAAGATGGATTTTCTTATCAATTGATCTACCGGAAGGAACGCCTGAGCCTGGGACAATAGGTCGTAGGTGAGAGGGAGTTTATAGGTAAACTGCTTCTTTTCTATGGTTGTTTCACTCACAAATTTAGTCAACCAGATGATACCGGTTTTTCTTTGAGCGGTCATAATATAAAAATGACCATTCTGGCC
>JAPUIM010000061.1 GCA_027297025.1 Bacteroidota bacterium
CCATGATTTTCCACAATAATATTGATCTCATTTTGCGCTCCATATTCGGTTAACTTACCTAATCCGTCGATAGCTGCTTGTTTCACTTCATCCGCCGTATCCTCTCCGGCAGCGTTTACCCTAATGGAATGGCAGCCCAAAAACTTAGCCGCATCCACCCATTTATAGTGGTTTTCTACCGCTTGATTACGCCGATCCTCATCAGTATCTCCTATGTGTCCTTCATCATCAACCATGATCAACAAGCTCTTTACCCCTTCTCCATCTGCTCTTGATTTTAATTCGTTGAGATAATTCTGGTTCTCCGCCTTGTCCAAATAGAAGCCGCTGACATATTCTATAGCGTCAATACCAAACTCCCGGGCTACTTTGGCAAAGTCGAGCGGTTTAATGGATCCACCTAGGGCGGCTTCGGAATCTTGCCTTAACAGTTCCACACGCTTTTTACCGTCCAGGGCATAAAGAGTTTCACCAAAAATAGATTTGTGCAAAGACCACTGGGCCAGGGAGATATTAAAAAATAAATCGGGTGTCTCCATAATTTTCTCACCTTCTGGAGTATCCTTTGATTTGGGGCTGGAACATGCGGTTAATAACGATTGGGTTCCCAATAAGCTGTAGGCACCCATACCTACCGATAAATTTTTAATGAAAGTACGTCTGTTTTTGTTCATGATAATTTTATTTCAATCCTCATACGGATTGGGTGGTGAATACGATGAACTAAAGATCCCAATTTATCAAATATTAGCTGGGGAACCAACAATGAGGGGCGGTCCAATAATTGAAGTGGAATAAAGCGAAACTTATTAACTTAGAGAATGATAAAAAATCTACTCTTCTCCATCTTGAGTTGGGTCATTGCCTTTAATTTGATCATTTTTTTCCGGAACTATGGTCAACCCGGTGAATTGCATTGGCCGAATATGATTATTGGCGCCAATACTGCTGCCATTGTAGTGGCCATCATCTTCTCTTTGGTGGATACTTATCATGATAAATTGAGGGTCAAGCGCAAAACTTTCCTCCAGGTCATAGTGGTGAAGAGTTTAGTATTTATTTTGGCCGTATTCATTGCGATAGTGGTGGCAGTTTTTACTATTGAATTTTATTCAGGCAATTTCTCTTTTTCAGGAATAACGGATTCATTGTCTCATGCATTTACTTCCCCGGATACACTGGTGTACATTCTTTATGCCTTGGTCATTAGTTTTATCTTTTATTTCTATAAGCAGTTGAGTAAGAACATTTCCCAAGATCTACTGACAAATATACTTTTAAGCAAATACATTCAGCCTAAGGAAGAAGCCCGAATATTTATGTTTTTGGATTTGACCTCCGCCACTGCTATAGCCGAAAAACTAGGGGCTTTTAATTATAGCTCTTTTCTGCAGGATTTCTTTTACGACCTGGATACTGTGATGCAGGAAACCTTGGGTACCCCATTCCAATTTGTAGGGGATGAGGTGGTGATGGTTTGGCGAATGGAAGAGGGGGTTAAAGACAACAACTGTATCAGATTTTTCTTTTTGGCGGAAAAGAAGATCAATGAAAAAAAGGAAAAGTATTTGGAAAAATTTGGGGTGGTACCGGAATTCAAAGCAGGGATCCATTGTGGAAAGATCGTTATCAATGAAGTGGGTGGATCTAAGAAGGAAATTGTATATCATGGCGATACAATCAACACCGCGGCCCGGATCAGGGCTGAGTGCAATGGAATAAACAAAAAGCTACTCATCTCTGCTGAACTGTTAAGTCAACTCACCCAGTTGGATGGTTCTTATGAAATTGAAACCGAAGGTGTATTTTCATTGAAAGGTAAAAAAAATGTGGTGGGATTGATCAGTTTGAAAGAAAAATCCCAGTAAGAAGTCTCCACTGCATAAGAATAATTATCACCTCGTAAAAGTATGCCACCATGCCCATAATATTAAAACACCTTGAAACGGAATCCTGAGGTAAAGAGCCCAGAACGGGATGCCTTTTCCAGACTTTGCCGAAGTAAGGTGGTAAATGTTGGCGGGAAAAATGGCAATTAGCAGCACAATTATACCCCATGCCCCCAAAGTGGAGAGAGGCGGGTAAAATAATAACAAACCAAAAATAATTTCAGCCGCACCGCTGATATAGATCATGGCTTTATGCCAGGGGATGTAAGGCGGCATAATACCTAGATAGAATTTTGGTTTGACAAAATGGTTGGCACCTGCCAAAATGTACAGGATTGCCATGATATACAGGCTGATTTCTTTCAATTTTAGATACAATCAGATTTATCTAGTTAATCTATTCCTTGGTCTGTGGCGCCAGAGACCAAGGAAAGGGGACGTAGTTTGTAGGGAGAAAAATATTTTCGACTATTTTTTAACACTCCGATAGGCATTATAATCTTCCCATGCCTTTTTGTATTCTGGACTGATGCTAATAAGATAATCCCTTTTGGCTTTTTGAGCAGTTCGGGCTTCTGCTGCCAGTGCGATATAGGTTTCGTCTTCGGTTTTAACCTTATTTTTAAAATCTCTTAATGCGGATTTATTATTAACGGTCTCCAAAACGGCTGGTTGATATCCCGGAAGGGAAGTGAGGTATTCATAGGATTTATTGCTGGCGTTTTTAGCCGTGGTGATCAATTCTATGGCTTTGGGGTCTTTTTTTTCTTTTAGTAGAGTTGATTCTACATTCTTCAGAGTTTCCCGTGCAGCTTTATAAGCCGCTTTTTTATCATCGTCTGTCTCCTGAGCGGAAGTGCTGGCAAATATAAATATAGAAGCCGTTAAAACTAATAAGTTTTTCATGAGGAAGTAGTTTTAAGTGCGATATAGTTAGGTTATAAAGATATCTATTTAATTCTATATTCAGTTTGCTGGTCCTGTGAAGGAATAAAAGTGGTTGTTTATTATT
>JAPUIM010000062.1 GCA_027297025.1 Bacteroidota bacterium
TTTTCCAATTTGAATACTCCAGATTTGTTGGTGCGGGTAAAATACCTGGGTGAGCCAGAGAATATATCCAGGGTATCGGTTAATTCATAGATGGCAACCACTGAATTTTCAATAGGCTGAGCCGTAAGCAAATCGATTACAGTTCCTTGTATTATCAATGAGTCTAGATAATTTCCTGTGCTAAAGGCGATTACAGCGTTTTCAGCAGGATTGCCTTCAGTAATGTCTTTAACTGCGTCGGCAAAATTAAATGTATAGGTGGTAGAATCTTTTAACTTTTCATTTAGAATGATGGTGAGATCATATTTACCTGTTTTGTAATCGAATTCTTCATCTAAACGGGGAGTGATAATGAGTTTATTATTGAGATTATCAATAATAATCCGTTCATGAAATTGAATATTAATCTCATCTCCTTCAAAGTTTAGACTTTCATGAAGCGGAATGGATGCAATCATTAAGGGAGGTATGGTATCTTTTGGCCCTCCTCTGGGAGGCCTAACATTGGCACAGGATACCAATACGCCAAGAAGGATTACAGGAAGAATTAAGTTAAAAAACCAGGATCCAGCCATCATTTACTTAATTATATAAACCAGACTTGAATAATCATTATTGTTTTTACTTGCCCATCTATTTGACCTCCATCCCATGATTGGAAATTTGAGGTATTTTAAAATATCCGGAAGCTTTTGATTTTCAGATCTTCTATAGTTTTCACTTAACCAGCTAATATAGTAGGCATCCCATTTCATAGGTATGATTTGCCGGATTTTCATTTGATGTCTTTTAACCAATTCCTCCATAGTATTTTGGGTAAAGTGATAGAAATGCCGGGGAACATCAAAACCTGCCCAGAAACTTTTATAGTATTTGGCATCGAAGGAATGACAATTGGGAACAGCGGTTACAATGGTCCCGTTTTTACTCAATCGGTTCTTCAAACCTACCATGGTTTGATCGAGGTCCTCCATATGTTCCAAAACGTGCCATAGTGATATTATTTCATATTTCTGATTTAGCGACTCAATATCTGAAAGTTGTTCATAAATAGTGATTCCTAATAATTCCTGAGCATAGTTCCTGGCTACCATACTTTGCTCTACACCCTGTACTTTCCATCCGTCCTTAGCACATACTTGAAGGAAATGGCCGGTACCACAACCTACATCCAAGATATTTCCCTTGGTTGATAACTCATTGATTAACCGGATCTTAGATTTTAATGTAAATTTTCTTACCAGTTGATATATTAGATTTATCAAGGTGTTGGCCCTATTGGTAATTGGCACATAACTATCTGATTTATAGTACTTTATAATTTTATTGGTTTCAGGGCGGGGATTGGTAAACTTAAATTTACAAACTTCACATTCTACAATAGCGAAACTTTCTTTGGATATACTATGGTCCCTACAAATGATATAATTATTAAAATGCCCACTTGAACAAAGCGGGCATTTTTCCAATTTTTTGTACATGCTACTTTCCCAGATAAACCAACATAATCGAAATATCTGCAGGTGAGACGCCGCTTATTCTTGAAGCTTGCCCAATGGTTTGCGGTGTAATTTTATTAAGTTTCTCTTTGGCTTCGGCAGATAGGGCACTTATTTGATTGTAGTCAAAATTTTCCGGTATTTGATGATTTTCTAATCCTTCTATTTTTTTAACCAGATTTCTTTCCTTCTCGATATAGCTATGATATTTAATCTGTATTTCGGCTTGCTCCAGTACGTCTTGATCATATTTGGCCAGTTCATGGTTGAGCGTATTATTCAGCTGTCCCAGTTCCTTGATACCAATTTGGGGCCGTTTTATTAGATTAATAGCGGCCACTTTTTCCTTGATAGTGGCGGTATTTAGGTCATCCAAACTTTCATTAACCTTTTCGGGTTCTATTTTGGTTTTGGCCAACCAATCAATCACCTTCCTGGTTCCATTTTTCTTGTCCATCATTCTATCCAAGCGCCTACCACTAGCCAATCCCAATTGATGCCCCATTTCGGTCAACCGTAAATCGGCATTGTCCTGTCTTAATAATATTCTGTACTCTGCCCTAGAGGTGAACATCCTATAAGGTTCATCTGTTCCTTTGTTGATAAGATCATCAATGAGTACTCCGATATAAGCTTCGGATCTTTTGATTACTAGCTTATCCTTTTTATTTAATTTTTGATGTGCATTGATACCGGCTAGTAAACCTTGGCAAGCCGCCTCTTCATAACCGGTAGTGCCATTTATTTGGCCAGCGAAAAACAGATTCTCAATTTTACCGGTTTCCAGGGTCAACTTAAGTTGGGTAGGTGGGAAATAATCGTATTCTATGGCATAACCGGGTCTGAACATTTTTACTTGTTCAAAGCCGGGGATATTTCTGAGCGCATCAAATTGCACTTTCTCCGGGAGAGAAGTGGAAAATCCGTTTACATATACTTCAATCGTATTCCAACCCTCTGGTTCAACAAAAATTTGGTGTCGCTCTCTTTGCGCGAATCTGTTGATTTTATCTTCAATAGAAGGGCAATACCTTGGTCCAGCACCTTGGATTCTACCTGCAAACATAGGAGATTGTTCAAATCCGGTTTCCAGAATTTCATGAACTTTAGGATTGGTATAAGTTATGTAACAACTTCTTTGACGGGTTAGAGGATGGGTATCATCTAGGAAGGAAAATTTACTTGGATATTCGTCACCTTTTTGTTCTTCCATTTTAGGATAATCAAGCGATCTGCCATCCACTCTAGGGGGAGTACCGGTTTTCATCCTTCCTGCCTCAAATTCCAATGAAACCAGTTGTTCAGTTATACCG
>JAPUIM010000063.1 GCA_027297025.1 Bacteroidota bacterium
TCATAATTAATATTGTTATGCTCCATTCGTTGAATCAGACCTTCAAAATCTTCTTTTTGTTTGATCTCGATTCCTACCAAAGCCGGTCCTTTTTCCCGGTTATTCTTTTTGGAGTATTCGAAATGAACAATATCGTCTTCAGGACCTAGCACTTGCTCCAGGAATTCCCTTAAAGCGCCTGGTCTTTGAGCAAAACGCACCATAAAGAAGTGTTTTAGTCCCTCATATAATAGTGAACGCTCTTTGATCTCTTCAGTTCTGGTGATATCGTTGTTACTACCACTTATTATACAGACTACATTCTTACCTATTATTTGGTCTTTATAAAAGTCCAACACTGCTATACTTAATGCACCGGCCGGTTCAACCACAATGGCCTCCTGGTTGTAAAGCTGTAATATGGTGGTGCAAACTTTTCCCTCTGGCACTGTTACCACCTCGTCTATCAAATCCCGGCAAATCTCGAAATTTAATTGGCCTACTCTTTTCACCGCTGCTCCATCAACGAACTTGTCGATTTTGTCCAAAGTCACTAAATGACCTTCATCTAATGACCTTTTCATAGCCGGGGCGCCTTGGGGCTCAACTCCGATTATTTTGGTGGTGGGGCTTAGTTCTTTAAAAATGATAGCCAATCCTGCTGCCAGACCTCCTCCACCTACCGGTACAAATAAGTAATCGATCTTTTCTGAAGCATCTTCTAAGATTTCCAGAGCTACCGTGCCCTGACCTTCAATCACCTGGGGATCATCAAAAGGATGGATAAACTCAATTGCCTGATCCTGACTAAATTGTAAAGCCTGTTGGTAAGAATCATCGAAGGTATCGCCGGTAAGAATTATTTCAATATGATCCTTACCAAACATTTCCACCTGATTTACTTTTTGCTGGGGTGTAGTATGGGGCATAAAAATTTTACCGGTAATACCCAACTTAAAACAAGAATAAGCCACTCCCTGTGCATGGTTACCGGCACTGGCACAAACCACTCCATTTATCAATTTGTCTGGTTCTAGACTGCTGATCTTGTTGTAGGCACCTCTGATCTTGTAAGAACGCACCACCTGCAAATCTTCCCTTTTCAGGTTGATCTGACAGTGAAATGCATTGGATAAATTGATATTGGTACCCAAAGGTGTATGAGTGACTATTTTCTTGAGCCTCTCGTACGCCTGATAAATGCTTTTCAAATTAGGCCTTTGGATCTTTTGAGTGGTAGCAACTTGCATTTTATCTATTTGTTATTGATGGTAGTTAAATATTGCTATCAACCAGTTTGTTCTGGGGCCGGAGCTTTCTCACCTGAGCGCCCGCCTGCCACATTTCAGATTCACTTATTTCCTTCAATTCCTGGTCAAGTTTCTCCCGGTAATCAGGTTGGCTATTGGAGTCGATGGAGTGTTGAGATTCTTTGCCAGATGCCACACTTTCATAAAGCTCCTCAAAAACCGGTTCTACGGCTTCACGGAATTTATGCCTCCAGTCCAAAGCCCCGCGTTGAGCAGTAGTAGAACAGTTGGCGAACATCCAATCCATACCATTTTCAGCAACTAGTTTTATAAGACTCTCGGTAAGTTCTTCTACTGTTTCATTGAATGCTTCACTTGGAGTATGTCCTTTTTTTCTCAACAAATTGTATTGGGCTTCTAGTATTCCGGCCAAAGCACCCATTAGGGTTCCTCTCTCACCGGTGAGGTCACTATAGACCTCTCTCCTGAAATCCGTTTCAAATAAATAACCAGATCCAACCCCTATTCCCAAAGCGATCACCCTGTCCCGGGCTCTTCCGGTGGCATCCTGATGTACGGCAAAGCTTGAGTTTAGTCCTTTCCCTTCCAGGAACAACCTTCTCAAGCTGATACCCGATCCTTTGGGAGCTACCAGGATGACATCTATATCTTCGGGTGGAAAAATGTTGGTCTGATGACTGAAGGTAATGCCAAATCCATGCGAAAAATATAGGGCTTTACCCGCAGTAAGGTATTTTTTTACCGTGGGCCATAGCTGTATTTGTCCAGCATCAGATAAAAGAAACTGAATAATACTGCCCTTTTCACAGGCTTCTTCTATAGAAAACAGGGTCTCTCCTTCTACCCATCCGTCATCCACAGCTTTGTCCCAGGATTTTGAGGGTTTTCTTTGACCCACTATAACATTAAAACCATTGTCCTTTAGGTTGAGTGACTGTCCGGGGCCTTGTATGCCATACCCGATTATGGCTATTGTTTCGTCTTTTAGGGTGTCCAGTGCCTTTTCCAGGGGAAACTCGTCCCTGGTCAATACATATTCTTCAACCCCTCCAAAGTTAATTTTTGCCATTATTATTACTGTTTATTAATAGTTGTTATTGTATAGAACTTAGTTTTTCTAATTTTTCCAAATGGTCATCCAAATGATTCATCGGTTTGGTAATCGCTACTCTGCCAGATCGTACAAACTCAATGAGCCCATAGGGCTGCAATTCTTCCATTAATGCCTGGGTTTCATCTTTATGACCAGTTTTTTCAATTACCGTGTAATCTTTTTCCAGTCTGATAATTCTTGCAAAATGCCTCCTTAATAAGTGCTCTACCTCGTTACCATTGTGAAATGATTTGGTAGGCACCTTATACAGTGCGATTTCGCGGTATATAATATCTTCTTCATCATAAACAAAAGCTCCCAGTACATCGATAAGCTTTTCAATCTGTTTGGCTACATTTTGTGCAGCTTCCAGGGTACTAGTTATGACAATATTGTATCGGTAAATACCTTTTATTTCCGACTCCGAAGTATTCAAACTATAGATATTGATTTTTCTCCGGGTAAATATGATGGTTATGCTATTGAGCAAACCATAATGATTCTCCGAAAAAATGGTTAAGGTAAATTGCTTCTTCATTGCGTCAGCTGTTTAAAAATTGTCATTCGTTTGGGCCCAGTTTAATATTGGAAACCGATTCACCCGCTGGAATCATGGGAAAAACATTGTCTTCTTTTTCTACCACTACTTCCAGAAAATAGGCACCTTTATGTGTAATTAATTCTTCTATTGCACCTTCCAAGTTTTTTCTTTCAGTAACCTTTTGGGTTTCCAAGCCGAATCCTTTAGCAATGGTAATAAAATCCGGATTTACCAATTCTGTGGAAGAATATCGCTTGTCAAAAAACAACTGTTGCCATTGCCTCACCATTCCCAGGAAATTGTTGTTCAAGACCACCACTTTCACCGGTATCTTGTATTGAAAAACAGTTCCCAGCTCTTGCAGGGTCATTTGAAATCCCCCATCTCCAATGATGGCAATTACTTCCCTTTCAGGCTTGGATATTTTAGCTCCTATAGCCGCAGGTAGAGCAAAACCCATGGTGCCCAATCCACCGGAAGTTACATTACTATGGGATTTGTTGAACTTATAATAACGGTGAGTTATCATTTGGTGTTGACCTACATCACTCACGATTATAGCCTCCCCTTTGGTTTTTTCAGAAATCAGTCTGACCACTTCACCCATTTTTAACCCTTTGGAGGTTGGGTATAGCTCTTCTTTGATGATCTTTTCATATTCAATTTTGTCGCAATCTCTGAATTCCTGGATCCAGTTGGAGTGGTCTTTTTTATCTACCATTGGTATTAGGGCATTTAATGCTTCTTTAGCATCAGCATTAACCGCCACATGGGTTTTCACATTTTTATCAATCTCGGAGGGGTCGATTTCAATATGAATGACTTTGGCCTGTTTGGCATAAGTATTCAGGCTTCCTGTGATCCGGTCATCAAAACGCATCCCCACTGCGATCAATACATCGCATTCATTGGTTTTGATATTGGGCCCATAGTTACCATGCATTCCCAGCATACCCACATCCAGGGGATGGCCAGCGGGCAGAGCTGAGAGGCCCAGGATAGTCCAGGCAGCGGGTATTCCAGATTTTTCGATCAAGGTTTTCAGCTCTTCCTGGGCATTGGCCAGCAAGATACCTTGTCCCCAGATCAGGTAAGGCTTTTTTGCGTTATTAATCAGATCCGCCGCCTGCTGGATTTTGATCAAATCCAATTTCGGCCGGGGTTTATAGCTTCTTACATAATTGCAGCGTTTATAGCTGAAATCGAATTTTTGTATCTGTGCGTTTTTGGTTATATCAATAAGAACAGGTCCCGGCCTTCCCGACCTGGCTACATAAAACGCTTTGGCCATGACTTCGGGAATCTCTTCTGCGTTGCTAATTTGATAATTCCATTTTGTAACCGGC
>JAPUIM010000064.1 GCA_027297025.1 Bacteroidota bacterium
TAGGAAATTATCTAATAAGCGTATCTATCCGGCTATGGATGTACCTGCCTCTGGTACACGCCGTGAAGAACTGCTAATAGATAAGGATGAACTTTCCAGGGTATGGATCCTGAGGAAATTTATGTCTGATATGAACTCCAATGAATCTATGGAATTCCTATTGCAGAAAATGAAAGGAACCCGCAATAACGAAGAATTCCTGGTATCCATGAATGGATAACTTTAAATAACAATAAGTCACCAAAAACCCGGCTCTGGAGCTGGGTTTTTTATTTGCCGTCCACAAAATCTTGAAGGTATTTAAAGGGAGGAGTTAACCTGCCGTTTTCTGTAATGGTGGCTCTTCTGATCACGCGGTCGGGGTCGCGGCCGATTAGCCTGGGGAATACCTTATCCATTAGTTGATGTCCGAAATTATGAGAAGCATCTCTGGGAAGCTCGCAGGGTAGAGTATCGATAGCCATGACTGTGATATTGGCTTCATCGGTGAAAGGTAATTCTATTTTATCTTCACTTGGATTGTAATCGTAGATGGGATCATCAATAGTACTGGCTCTTTTGGTGGAAGGAATGGATCCTTCAATATCGCAGGTGATGTCAGCAATGACTTTAATATTAAAGTCATTCTTCAATATATCGTATCTGGTAAATAAGACAGGTGAATTGGGGTCCCAATAAGCTGCTCCTATCAAAAGATCGGTAACTTGTGCAAAGGGCAGGAAATTGGATTGATAATTTTCCGGATTCTCATAAAATTCTTTTCTATTAAAATCCTTTCCCTCCTTATGTTTATGGTAATCGCGAATATTTAACTGAGTAAAAACGGGCCCCTCGAAATATTCTGTCAGGTACTGAGCGGGACTTACATGACGAATGTGCATTCCGTTCATCACTTCCATCGCACCCTTGGATGCCCTACCTCCTCCGGTAATAGCAATTTTAATAGCCGGAAGCTGTACCTTGGGATACTCCGTCATTAAATCTTCCAGATCGAAACATTCCCATGCCCTTTTGATATGATAGAGATTATAACGATTTCCTACCGTCCAAATGCCATTGTAAGCTCCCACTATTCCGGCATATCTACCAAAAGCTACAGCCCTCGAACCGTCTTTTTCAGTGAGTACTTCGTAATCGATCAACCTGATCTTTTTTTTCAGTATGTTCCTTAGTAAATGGTGGTTGTATTGTTGTTTTTTAATAGTATGGGAGAAGAAAAAATAGGTTTTATTGGATATAAGATGTTCAATAGGTACTTCTTTCACTCCCATTAGAATATCACAATGGTCTAAATTTTCTACTACCTCAATTCCTGATTCCACATATTCCTGATCGGTGTAACATCTGATACTACTAGGTTGAGCGAATATTTCAAGCTGGGGAAATTGGTGTTTTAACATTTTACCTTGACTAGGTGTAAGGGGGACCCTTCTATCTATAGGAATTTTTTCCTCTTTCATCAACCCCAGCTTTATTTTTTTCATGAAAGCAGCAATTTTTGACCTAAAATAAGAAATTTGAAAATATAAATTGTTGACGATAGGTCATCATTGCTCAAAACTTACAGAAAGAGCATGTTATGGATACATCTGATACTGGTCATTTGCTGGACCATTTATTTTTTCTCGATAGCTATTTGGCTAATGAAGCGATCAAAATGGTTCAATAGGGTATAAAATATGGTTTAAGTACTACGGGCTGGGATATAATTTAATTTGATTAATAGGATATGTTTACCTGGGAGTAGGATCTGGCTAGGTAAAAAAATTGGTAAAGGAATATAGCTAAGACTTTCTGGAATATCACAAAAATGCCCCAATGCTTTTCCAAGCTTGGTAGACATTAATAATCAGGACCTCTTTCCCAGTTTCCGATTTTGAATAGCAGGTTTTTTCAGATCTTTCCTATCCCGTAGTTTCTTATCGTCGACAGTATTATTTAAGAACTCATTGATGCGATCAATCTCAAAGTTGGTTTTAATTTCTCCAAAGGAGTCAATATGAATATCAAAACCGTCTAGTTCGGGATTCACCTGAGGTTTGCTTTTTTCTGATGATTTACTTCGTGGCATATTTAAGGGACTTTGATCTTATCACTTAATTTTGAAATAGCATGGTCAATTCTATTAACAGTTTCTTCCCTACCTAAAGTTTCCATAATCCCCATTAAATCAGGTCCCGAACCTGAGCCCGTCAATGAAAGTCTTAATACCGGCATCAATACCCCTGGCTTTTGTTCGGCTTTTTCAAGTACTTCTTCAAGTTTGGCATGCAAATTTTTATAGCTAAAAGTTTCCAATTGAGCAATCGCCTGTTTATAAACTTCTAAAACTTCAACTGCAGTCTTGTGCCATTTTTTGCTGACCATATCTTCATCATAGGTTTGCGGTGCTACCAAGAAAAATAATCCTTTTTCTTTCAATTCATGAATAAATGTGATCCGCTCCTTAAGTAGCTGGCTAATACCGATGGCTTTTTCTTGGTCACAACTAATATTGTCTGCTTTTAAACTTTGAATTAAATATTGTGCCAATTCTTTGTCGGGTTTTGCTTTTAGAAATTGTTGATTAAACCACTTGGCTTTTTCAATATCAAATTTTGCTCCAGACTTGCCGATTCTCTCCAGGGAGAAAAGATTTATTAATTCATTCATGGAAAAAATTTCTTGTTCTCCTCCTGGATTCCAGCCCAATAATGCCATAAAGTTCACAAATGCTTCCTTGAGATAACCTTCTTCCCGGAACCCCAGAAATTTTTCCCCGGTCTGTGAATCATTCCATTCTAATGGAAAAATAGGGTAACCATGCTTCTCACTATCTCTTTTACTTAGCTTTCCTATTCCATTAGGCTTCAAAAGCAAAGGTAAATGCGCAAATTCAGGCTGACTTTCTTCCCAACCCAATAATCGATATAATAACACATGTAAGGGGGCGGATGGCAACCATTCTTCTCCCCGTATCACATGAGATATTTTCATTAAATGATCATCTACTATATTGGCCAGGTGATAAGTGGGCATCCCATCTGATTTCATAATGATTTTGTCATCCAGAGTCGATGATTGCACCATTACCCAACCTCTGATCAAGTCCTTAAATCTTATTTCTTCCTTTTGTGGCACCTTCATCCTTATTACATAGGGCTGCCCGGAATCCAAAAGTTCCTTCACCTCAGCCTCGGAGAGGGTAAGAGAGTTTCTCATTTTTGTCCTGGTGATGGCATTATAGTGAAGTGCACTTACTTTAGCAGCTTTTAATTTTTCTCTCATTTGATCCAACTCCTCAGGGGTATCAAATGCATAATAAGCATTGCTTTTTTCAATCAATTGTAGGGCATAATCTTTATATATTGATTTTCTTTCCGATTGGCGATAAGGACCATACTCACCTCCGTACCCGGGCCCTTCATCGGGGATAATGCCACACCATTGCAAAGCCTCGGATATATATTTTTCTGTTCCTTCTACAAACCTGTTTTGGTCGGTATCTTCAATGCGCAAAATAAACGTTCCATTTGACCTTCTGGAGAATAAATAATTGTATAAGGCCGTACGAATACCACCGATATGCAAAGGACCAGTGGGACTTGGGGCAAAGCGAACTCTAACCGTATCTGTCATTTTAGGGATTTAACAAGCTGCAAATTTAGTGGATTAAAAGCAATATGATTTAAATTTAATGAAACAAACTATGTAGTACGCTGCTTGACTTTTTTACTCTTTTTAGAAAGATATAGCGGGTGACTACTTGGTTTAACCCACCCAGTACAAAGGCTAAAAATCCATAGGACAATAAGTTTTCTACTAGCACCAGGTAAATTCCTAACAGGCCAGTGACCAAGATCCAGAATATTAAAAACAATCGTGTTCCAAAAAACAATCGATACTCGACCAATATGAGGCTTCCA
>JAPUIM010000065.1 GCA_027297025.1 Bacteroidota bacterium
GATTTAAATGGGAACAATCTCTGGCTTGATACCACATTTACGGCCCTTAAGGACACTGAGGGGAACCAAATGAATCATGTGGTAATGAGGGATCTTTCTTTGTTACTGGAGAAAGCGAACTATCCTCAATACCTAAAAGAAATAGAAAACAAACTACTGAATGCCCAGGAGAAATTGGTGGATGCCTTGAAATTGGCACGTTTAACGACCTGGGAATTGTGGGTTAAAGATGATAAAATGGTTCTTGACCAACAGTTTTGCCAGGCCATAGGACTTAATTACGACCCTCAAAAAGAACCGGCCCAGGGATTGGCCTATGTCAATAAATACCTGATTGAATCTGATAGGCCGCTGGTTCTGCAAGCGTATCAAGAAGCCATCGATACCTTGGATGAAAACTATAAAAGCCTGATTGAGTACAGGATTAAAGTGGATCAAAATGTTTACACCATCCTGGCAACGGTGAGAGTGGTAAAAGACCAACATGGGAAGACGGTAAAAGTTTATGGAACCGGTCAGGATGTTTCAGATGTAAGAAGAAATGAAGAAGAACTGGAAAAATACAAAAAGGAACTAGAGTACCTGGTACAGACTCGGACCCGGGAATTAAAAACCACTGAGGAAAAGTTAACCGATGCATTAGAATTGGCCAGTCTGGGCACTTGGGAGTTTGATTTTGCCACCGGCAATTTCACACTTAGTGAAAATATTTTTAAGGAGATAAAGGACGGCTTCGATTTAGGTCCCGCTAACCAATTTTCTTATGCCCGGTTTTTAGAGATTGTTCATCCTGATGATAAACAGTTGTTCCTTGATTTTACCAACAAAGCGTTACAAGCTAAAAATGAGAATTTCCTTGATTATCTGGAATATCGAATTATATCCAAAAGAGGAGGGATCAGAAATATCTATATCAGTCTAAAGGTGGAAAAAGGCCAGGATGGCAGAAATATCAAACATTACGGTACACTTCAGAATATCACCAACATCCGCAAAACAGAGGCCGAAATGAAGAGGTTGACCGCTATTATTGAAAACACCTCGGATAATGTTTGTGTCATCACCCCCGATAAAAAACTTGTGTATCTAAACGGGGCAGGAAGAGATTTTTATGGATTTACCCAAGACGAAAAAATAACCGGAAAGCCACTAAGATCCATTCAATCGGAGTACTCTTTTGAAGTGATTGATAATGAGGCCTTACCTGCAGCTACTACCCATGGAATTTGGAGTGGAGAAAATAAAATATTGAATGGCAAGGGTGAATTGATTCCGGTTTCACAGGTTATAATTGCTCATTATGGATCCGATGGCAAAGTAGAGTATTTCTCATCCATCATCCGAGATATATCAAAACTGAAAAAAATTGAACAGGATTTAAAATTAAAGAATAACCAGTTGGATACTTTTGTTTATAGTGCTGGTCACGACTTAAAAGGCCCCATTGCTTCCTTGATAGGGTTATACAATATTGTGCAATATGAGATCACCGATAAACCCTCTCTTCAGTACTTCAAAATGTACCATGAGCAGATACAAAGGTTAAAGGAAATCATTGTCAATTTCATGGAGCTAACGAAAATAAAGGAAAAGCAAGCTGATTATGCTGAAATCAATTTTAACGCAATAGTGAATGATACCATAAAATCTTTTAGTCATCTGCCTAATTTTAAAGGCGTGGATTTTCGCATCAATATTCAGGTTAATAGGAGATTCAATAGTGATAAGGGCCTGGTTCGGACTATTTTGCAAAACCTGATCGATAACGGTATTAAGTATTCTCGTCCTGAAATTAACTCTTATTTAAAAATCGATATCACCGACGAAAATGAGACTGGAAGTATAAATATCAAGGTGGAAGACAACGGAGTGGGCATCGATCCTGAAATTCAGGACAAAGTTTTTCATATGTTTTTCCGGGGACATGAAAAAGCCACCGGGTCCGGATTGGGATTATATATCCTAAATAATGCTGTGGAAAAGTTGAAAGGCAAAATCAATCTAAGGAGTGTCCCCCTTAAAGGTTCTACTTTTGATATTACCTTGCCAAGGAACCATTAATTTTTCATTCGTATAACTTTTACACGCTTTTTGTATCTTTCTTTTTGGGGATTATAATATTTTTTCCACAATCTGGTTTTGGGAACCACTTGTTTACTTCCTGACCGGAAGGAACTGCAGCCACTCAAACAGACCATTCCTCCAACCAGTTGACAAATAATCAAGATGTAGTAAATTTTATGGCGTGACCTTCTCAAGTAGTTAAAATTTAGGACTTCAAAATTGCTTGATGAAGAACCTATGGGATCCTTCCCCTTCCTCATTCAAGGTTGAAAAAACAAAATAAATGCCTAATTTGTAATATTTACGGATATAATCTACAAAAATTCTGTTCCTTACATGCCACAGCAGGTAAAGGTAGTACTACGGCACTTAGTAATTCATAATGTAATTTTCTTGATATTCTCAGGCTGTTTACTGGCCTCCAGCTGGCAAAATCAGGATATTGAAGATACCACCAATCTGCAATTTTTAAAAGAAAAACTAAAATCCAACCGCTATACTGATCCCTCACAGGCCATTCTCTACGGAAAACAATATTTGAAAACAGCCGAATTAATCGGAATAGATTCGACCAATAGCGACTATTTGGATGCGCTTAACTATTTGGGCATCAGTTATTACAATGTGGGTAATTATGACAAGACATTAGATTTTTTCCTGCAAGTATTGCAAATACAGCAAAATCTCAATGACCAAGCTGGTATTTCCAGGATACTAAATAATTTGGGCATTGTATTCGATGAGTATGGAAGGATCAATGAAGCTTTGGAATATTATCGGAAGTCCTTAAAAATTAAATATGAACTGGGAGACAGCGCCTCTTTAGCCAGTACCTTAAGCAATATAGGATTTGCCTATAACCAGGTGGAGCAACCAGATTCTGCTTATCACTATTTTATAAAAGCTTACCAGTTGGACCTGTTGTCCAACGACCTGGAAGGTCAACTCAAATCACTTCATAATATCGGATTATACCATCTTAACCAGGAGGATTACGATTCTGCTATGTACTATTTTGCAGCCTCCAGGAATCTGTTTGATCCAACTGATAGTATTGGTTCGAAATATGAAATGGCCTTTTTGCTAAAAAATATGGCTGCGGCATATCAGGGAAAGAACCAGTTGACAACTGCGCAGGAGGCATATGAGCAAGCTTTGCAAATTGGAATAACCTTAAAAAACAAACCTGTGATCAGAGATTGTTATGAAGGACTTTCCTCCATTTTTAAACAGAGAGAGCAATATAGCCAGGCTTACGAATATTTTAACCTGTATACATTAGTAAAGGATTCTCTGTTTAACGAAGACAACAATAAGATCATTACACAGCTGGAAACCAATTTTGAGATCCAAAAACGAGAGAAGGAAATAGAGTTGTTGAAAAAGGAAAAGGAAATAAGCTCACTGCAATTATCAAAAAATAAGGTGGTTACCAATTTACTGATGGTGGGCATTTTGTTGGTGGTAGTACTGGCAGTGGTTTTGTACAAGAAGTACCAGTTTAAGATCCAAGCCAATGAATTGCTGGAGAGTCAAAACCGTGAGATTGCCGAAAAAAATATCAACATCACCGACAGTATCATTTATGCCAAAGGAATCCAGGAGGCGCTCCTTTCCGATAAGAAATTGTTGCTATCAGTTTTTGATGAGGCTTTTGTTTATTGTAAGGCCCGGGATATTGTAAATGGCGACTTTTATTGGTTTTCCAAAAAAGGACATAATTTCATTGTGGCGGCAGTAGATTGTACTGGCCACGGAGTTCCTGGGGCGTTTATGACGGTAATGGGTAATTCTTTACTAAATGAAATAGTCAATGAAAACGATATTATTGAACCCTCAGTAATTTTGGAGGAATTAGATAAAAAAGTCTCCACAAATTCACAAGATGATTTTTTTAACAACGTCAGTAACGTTGGTATGGACATGGCAGTATGTACCATTAATCGCAAAAGCTTAACAGTCAAATTTGCTGGAGCCAAACGACCTCTTTATTATTTCCACGATCACAAACTGCAAATTGTCAAGGGCGATAAATATTCCATAGGAGCTAATTTTCAAATGAATAGCAAATATTATACACAACATGAACTAACCCTATGCAAAAATGATTTGATGTATTTATTCACCGATGGTATTGCCGACCAGTTTGGTGAAAAGACCAACCAAAAATACATGATGAGCAGATTCAGGAAATTCTTGATCGATATAAGTGGCCTCACCCTTACTGAACAGTATGATGCCGTGAAAAAAGAAATAAACAAGTGGAAGGGTGACAATGAGCAAACCGATGATATGCTATTGATCGGAATAAAGATGTCATAAAATCAAAATTCTTTTAGAACTACCTCACTAACTTGGCCAATTGCATTAAAGCGGATTTGAAACGAAGATACTGAAACCCTTCCACTATCGGCCCCACATTTTGGTCCCGGTTCCAATAGGTAGATAAAAAATTGCTGGTTTTTCTCGTACAATTCCCTTTGATCAGGACTGCCAAATGTTTGAAGTATCTGGTGCTGACTTGACCCCAGCAATTGATTGCTTGAGATAGATAGAACCCCTTTCATATTATATCTCAAACCTTCACACCCAAAACGGTCTCTTTTCCAATTTTCTTGATCAAATCCCTCAATATCAATTTTGCTAGTGCAGCCAGCCAGAATGAGGACAACCACAATATTTCCGATTGTTTTCCTGGAACCCGAAATAATTGTACTGCACAAAATTCTCTTCATTTTTGCCAAAAGTACCATTTCAAATGTTTATTCCATCTTTATATTTTCTGTAAAAAGTGCCAATTAGGATAAAATACATTTATGAGTTAACCGTACTGATAATGAGATAGTTTACTATTGTTTGTTTAAATCTTTAGTTTTTAGGCAAAATATTAGTAAAGTACAATTTTGTTTGATACAATTGCCACCCTTGATTTCAACCCATAAATTTTAAAATTCCTTCATTTTTTGTAAATAAAATAAGTTTTTATCTTACTATGTTGTATTTTCGTACAATATTAGATTCTCAATTTAATTATATAAATAAGCAAACGAAGATATTAAAAGCAACCACCAATATACCGAGGAAAGCATTAAATCGCTGGATTGGAAAGAGCATATCCGGATGCGGCCTGGTATGTATATCGGAAAACTGGGAGACGGCTCAGCTCAAGATGATGGCATCTATGTAATGGTCAAAGAGATCGTTGACAACTGCATTGATGAGCATGTGATGGGCTTTGGTAAAACCATTAATATAAAGGTGTTTGAACACAAGGTTGTGGTAAGAGATTTCGGGAGGGGTATTCCTTTAGGAAAGGTTATTGATTGTGTTTCAAAGATCAACACCGGTGGGAAATACGATTCTACGGTTTTTCAAAAGACGGTGGGGTTAAATGGGGTGGGGACCAAGGCAGTAAATGCTCTTTCCGGTTATTTTAAAGTACAATCTTTTAGGGATGGGCAATCCAAGCTGGCCGAGTTCAATCGAGGAGAATTGGTAAAAAACCTAAAGGTTACCCCTGCTACCGACCGGAATGGAACATTGGTGACATTCGAACCCGACAGTACCATATTTAAGAACTACCACTACATTCCTGAATACCTGGAAGAACAAATATGGAATTATGCCTTCCTCAATGCTGGGTTAACAATCATTTTTAATGACAACAGGTACCACTCCGAGAATGGATTACTGGATTTGCTTAAGAGGAAAACCGATGAAGAAAACCTGAGATATCCCATCATATACTTAAAAGGACAAGACATTGAGGTAAGTTTAGTTCATACCAGTCAGTATGGAGAGGAATACTATTCTTTTGTAAATGGCCAGTTTACCACACAGGGCGGCACTCACCTTGCAGCGTTCCGGGAAGCCACAGTTAGGGCCCTCAGAGAATTCTACAAGAAGGATTTTGAAGCCACCGATATAAGGGCCAGCATCGTAGGGGCCATTTCAGTGAGGGTGCAGGAACCCGTATTTGAATCACAGACCAAAACAAAATTAGGATCACAAAATTTTGGACCCGAGGGTCCAACTATCCGCACTTTCATCAATGATTTTATTAAAAAAGAACTGGACAACTACCTGCACCAAAATCCCCAAACCGCCGAGGCGCTTTTAAAAAGGATCCTTCAGTCTGAAAGGGAACGAAAGGATATTGCTGGTATCAAGAAAATTGCTAATGAACGAGCCAAAAAGGCGAATTTACACAATAAGAAATTGAGAGATTGCCGGATCCATTACGATGATCTTAAACATGAGAATCGGCATGAGACCATGATATTTATTACTGAGGGAGACTCAGCCAGTGGTTCCATTACTAAATCCAGAAATGTCCAGACCCAGGCTGTTTTTAGTTTAAGGGGAAAACCTTTAAACACTTATGGGCTAACAAAAAAAATAGTTTATGAAAACGAAGAATTCAACTTGCTGCAACACGCTTTAAATATAGAAGA
>JAPUIM010000066.1 GCA_027297025.1 Bacteroidota bacterium
GCACCTATACCTCATGGTAACGGACAAACAATCCTAAGGGAGATAAATGTTGTTGCTGATCACAATTCTTATCACCTTGGCCAATTGATGCTGATAAAGAAAATGTTTTAAGTCTATTTTGGCCTTTCTCCAAACTTGCAACAAAAATATGCCCTTCTTTCCTTCCCAATAACTTGTTATTAAAATCCATAGGCAACTCTTACCCCTCCCCCACCTCCAGTGAAGGTAGGGATGATGGATAAATTATTAAGTTTCCTCTTTTTTAGTTTATGAAGTTGTGGTATGAGATAACCAATAGAAGCTCCCACCACATATCCTGCTATGACATCAGTGGGAAAATGTTTTCCTGCCTTTACCCTTAAAACAGCAGTTGTTGCCGGGATAAGAACTGCTATTGACCAAACAATAACTTTAAACTTATTCCTGGCATTAGGATGGTAATCTGTCAGTACCTTGGCAATAAAAAAAGAAAATGCAGCAGTATGTGATGTATGACCCGAGAAAAAAGAAAGCTTGTCATTTTTTTTGGACCTTGTTGTGAACAATAGATCAGTATTGTATGTAAAAGGTCTGGCACGATTTACAATATTCTTTACCAGCTGAGTTGCTCCAAAATTCGTAGTGAGAACCTCCAATGACATCACCAAAAGCATCGAAATCTCTTTTTTTGTATGATGGTTTGTCAAAAAGAAAGCAGGCAATAGTATAGATGTTGATCTAACAATATCACTGGCTCTGGCAGATGCTGGCGACCAATTGTTTGCTGCTCCACGATCAACAAAAAATATATCCTGGCGGTCAAGGTTCATCAGTTCGGCATCAGTAAAGGCTGTTGGGTGATTTATACTCTGGGCGACAATTCCAGCGGCTGTTGACATTACACCAACCGCCAAAAAAGGCCATTCACTTTTTATACTAAAGTCGTATGGAGAGCTCTCTAAATGCATTCCGTTGATACAAATAGAACATGAGCTCTTGGCGGAACTAGTCTTCTCTTGTGCCGATACTCCACCAACAGAAAAAGAAACCAACGGAATCAATAATAAAAGGGCTCTTCTCATCTATTCAAGAATTATCACACAATATTTGTCAAATCTAATTTATAAAAATTATTAATTCTAATTAAAATCTGACCAGGAATTCTTTCATTTGGTTAAAAAATGACCTTATTGAGCCAATGACTTAATGACTAATATCTTAATTGCTCAGTGACAAATACATCCCTGTCAATATTCACAATCATTTCCTTGGTATATTTATAATCTAAGTGCATAATTGAACTGATGACCAAAATCTATAAACTTAAAGAGATCGAAGAAATACTTTCCGAAATCAATCTTTTCAGAGAAATAGAAAAAGGATTTATTGAATATTCCTCTGGGAACACAGTAGTGCCTCCTGTTGGTGAACTTCTTTTTGAAAGACCGCCTGGTGATGTCCATATAAAGTATGGCTATATAAAAAACGATGAATATTATGTTGTGAAAATCGCTTCAGGTTTTTATGAAAACCCAAAGGTGAATCTGCCTTCAAATAATGGCCTGATGCTATTGTTCAATCAAAAAACAGGTGAACCACTAGCTGTTATGCTGGATCAGGGACTGCTAACAGATGTACGAACTGCAGTTGCAGGTGCAATTGCAGCGAAATATCTTGCACCCACGAATATCACAAAAATAGGAATAGTAGGCACAGGAGTGCAGGCACGCCTTCAACTTCTTTACCTTAAGGATATCACACCCAGCAAAGAAGTAATTGTGTGGGGACGTGATTACAATCATGTAAGCATTTATATAACAGAAATGAGAGCCAAAGGATATCATGTGGAAGCCGCCATGGATATTGAAGAACTTTGCGAGCAGTGCAACCTTATTATTACTACCACTCCTGTTCTCTCTCCCCTGATACGTGCCGACAATATTCTCCCTGGAACTCACATTACTGCTGTAGGATCTGATACTGAGGATAAACAAGAGATCCAAGTAGAATCGTTTGCCAAAGCAGATTTAATCGTTGCAGATAGTATTTCCCAGTGTAATGTAAGGGGAGAGATCCATCACGCTTTGAAGAAAAAAGTGATATCCCTAAAACAAGTTAAAGAATTGGGTGATGTTATTCAGGACCGTAAACTACAAAGGTCGAGTGATGACCAAACTTCAATTGCCGACTTAACAGGGGTGGCAGTACAGGATATTCAGATTACAAAAGCTGTTTATCAGTACTTTAATCAATAAGTAATTTCTTTTGGAAAATTAAATTTTCGTCATACATGAAGTTATTACTTGTAAGAGAATGGCTATATTAGGATTCAGATAACATTTTAACCAATATCTAAGATTTGACTAAACTTCAAAATAAAGTTGTGTGGATTACCGGCGCTTCATCCGGTATTGGTGAAGCCTTGGTTTATCAACTATCAAAAGAAAAAGCAAACCTGATAATTTCAGCGCGGAGAAAAAGAGAATTGGGAAGGGTGAAGAATTCATGTCATTCTGAGTGGCAAAAAAACATTCATATTTTACCTTTTGATCTATCCAAAACAGATTCCCTTAAATTAATGTCCGAGGCTGCAATTAATTATTATGGAAGAATCGACATTCTCATCAATAATGGGGGAGTTAGTCAGAGGAGCCTTGCCAAGGAAACCCTGATGGAGGTAGACAGGCAGATCATGGAAGTGAATTATTTTA
>JAPUIM010000067.1 GCA_027297025.1 Bacteroidota bacterium
AGGAACCGGGATCAGTATAAAAGCCACTTACATCATCCAAGTAATCGGTAAAAGTAAATCGGTATGTGATCTCCAGTGCCAGGTCAAAAAGGTAATTTACTTTGTATTTTACACCAATCCCAGAGGGAAGCACCAGTTGGAATGCTGTATATTTTACACCCTCGGTCATAATTGGTCTTAACGCGTACTTTTTTCCATCCAGCTTCCCTTTGGGATTGGCGTAGGTAACCCCAATACCCGCAAATATATAGGGTATAATAGGGGACCTTTCATAATAGGCACCTCCTTGAAAAATGAGATCGTACATTCCCAATACTACCAGTTCAAAATTATTGGAAGAAAAAGACAAATTGCGTTTCCTTTTTCCAAAACTGGCATCCGGCGCATCAGCATCATCTCCGGAAATGTGGTAAAAATTTAGCTCTCCTCTGGCATTGAATCGGTTGTAGATTTTGTATTGAAATCCCAGACCAACTAATGTAGGTCCGAACCAAGCCTGATCATTGCCATTTAGTTCACCTGTATACCCGGCATTTCCAATGGTAAATGAAGGGATCATCAGCCTGTCAATTTTCCAATCAAAAAAGCTTTGTGAATAGATAGGAAATATGAAGCTCGAAGATAAAACCAGACTAAAAAAAAGACATCTTTTAACCATACACCAATTACAGGTTTCTTAAAGATAAATTCAATTTATAAATAATACTTAATAAAATAATAGATTTTTAAGAATGGAGTAGTATATTTTATATCACAATAAATATGGAATTCGCCTGAATTGAAGACAGGAAATTTCAATATTTATTTTTGTAAGGTTATATCCAAATTCGTGACCAACTCAAGAAATTTCATCGCTATAATAATCATTGGTATAATACCGATTTGTCTTTTATCCAACGTCAGACCCGCCCACAAATTATATGCACTGACCCTGGAGCAGAAGATCCATTTGCTTCCCACAGATTCCACCAAAAAAGATTCAGTGAAAGTTAAAAAGAAACCAAAGGATCCAATACCTCAAAAATCTGAAAATTTTTATAAAACGATTAAGAAAGATCTGTACAAGCATAAGATGACTAAAATGTTGTATAAAACTCTTTTTCGCATAAAACATTCGGACACTACCAATCTCCAGAAAGAGAAAGAAGCTAAGGATAAAAATCCCTACCTGCTTTATCATGGAAAAGTCATCAGGAATATTCATATACAAAGGATGGAGGTTTTTGGAACTGACATCCGCGATACCACTAAAGTCCCAGATCATGGTTTTTTAAAGACCGCCAATAGTCTCCATGTGAAAACTGAGAAAAATATTATTAGACACAATCTATTGTTCAGGGAAGGCATGTTACTCGACGCTTCTGAGATAAAACATAATGAAAGAGTGATAAGGAGCTTGCGTTTTATTAAGGACGCCAGAATTTATGTAGTTCCCTCTGATTCAAATGAATATTTTGTGGATTTAATAGTGGTCACCAAAGACGTATATCCCATTTCTTTTGGGGTAAGCGCTAGAGGAGTGGATGAGTTCAAATTCGCACTCAACCATATCAACATTTTGGGTTTCGGCCATGAGATGGACAATGAATTCCAATTTAATAAAATTGAAGAACAGGAGTTTGGTTATGATGGGGCTTATAGAATACCCAATATAAGGGGAACGTTTGTAACAGGGGAAGTTAGATACGCCAATACAGTAACCGAGGATTTTACCGGGATCAGGTTCTTTCGAAATTTTATAACTCCTGATATAAAAAATGCCGGTGGTATTGAAATATCTACCCAAAGATTACGACAAATAAAACAACTCAATGATACTACTTTTGTCCGTTTCAATACCAAAGTAGAACTTCAAGACCTATGGTTAGGAAGATCTTACCGCTCTTTTTACGATCCACCAGTAATCCATGTCAAAGAAAGATTGAGATTGGTAGTAGCTGGCAGGGTTTCCAGAAAACATTATGTGACACGGCCGGTAGTAACCGCTGATACCAACAAGACCTATAGAAATACCACCCTGTTCTTGGCCAGTGTAGGTCTGTCTCATCGGAGTTATTTTAAAGATCGGCTGATCTTTGCTTTTGGCCGAACAGAGGACGTGCCTTTAGGATATTTGTCTGAATTAACCGGTGGTTATGAATCCGGTGAGTTTTTTGACAGATGGTATTCCGGGATCAGGGTTTCGAAGGGTGGATATTTTCGAAATCACGGTTATTTAAATGGCGCTATCGAAATAGGCGGATTTATCAAACAACGCAGATTTGATCAGGGAGTCCTTAGTGGAAGATTGTTATTTTTTAACCATCTTTATCAATTGGGTAATTCACAATTGCGACTATTCATCAATCTAAGATACCTATTGGGAATAAGGAGGTTTGATGATGAGTTGGTCAGTATCGGACTAAGAAGGTTTGAAGATGTGTTTTTAAGTATTAATGACAGGAATGGCATCAGAGGATTGGAAAGCAGCCGGTTGATCGGTCAACAAAAGTTTGTGATAAATACCGAAACCGTTTTATTCACCCCATTTAATATTATAGGTTTTCAATTGGCGCTTGCTGTCTTTGCTGATCTTGGTTGGATCAACCCCAATGATGTTGCTCCTTTTTCAGGAGGATTCTATCAGGGATATGGTGTGGGTTTCAGGTTTAGAAACGATAATCTGGCTTTTAATACATTTCAAATTCGGATTGGTTTTTATCCAGGAGAACCTATTGATGCTGACGGATTCGCTGTCGATTTTGGTAGTATACCTCGCTTAAATCTAAATGATTTTGATGTGAGGTCTCCATCGATCTTAGAGTTCAATTAACAGATAAACTTTAGTTTCCACTAATAGAATTATCCTGATTCTCTTTGCCTCGCCACTTACCAGAATCCAGACGATAGAGTTGAACCGTATCCCCTACATGAAAAACATGGAAACTATGGATATCGAATACCCGACTTCCACGTAGGAATCTTTGCTCTTGCGTAATATTTTTTACCGTATAAACGGTACGTTGCTTTGGATCATCGGAGACTTTTTTGTCCAATATCACCATATACTCACCATCCTCACCTACATAAAATGAAGAACGGCATGCAACAGCCAAGAGCATTAACAATATGGCTAGGAAGGGCTTCATTGTATATAAATATAACGCTTTTGTCGATTCAATTGTTTGATTCAAGAGGAAGTAATGCAGGGCCGATTGTTTCAGGCAGTTGGTTAAATTTTCACTGGACCTCTGTAACAGTGGTTTCGGCTGGAGTAGTTTTTTCCTCGAATGGGGAGGTAACGCGCAAGGTATTAAAGCGTATTTCTCGCAGCAGATTAACAGCCTTTCGCTCATACTTTACCAGCTCGTTAATCTTTTGAACTACTTTTCTTAAAAGAAATATAGATATGGCCAGAATGGCAACACTAATAGTTAGCAGACCAAATGTAATCCATAAACCTAAAGTTTCCATAGTTGGTAGGACAATCTAATATCAAATGAACCAGAGAAAGATCCATAAAACAAACCAATATTCACTTCAAACTTTCACCAGTTGAACTTTATGTAATTGTTCTCCAACCCCTAGTTTAACCATTAAACGCTATGTTATTGCCAATAGTTTTTAGTAATAGATAAAAAACGGTCGCGAATCACACTAAAAAGTTTACATTA
>JAPUIM010000068.1 GCA_027297025.1 Bacteroidota bacterium
CTTTTATTTCACCTGAGGCAGGGGCTGTAAAATTGAACCACACATTGCTTCCCCCAATAGTATCCCAACAAGATCCATTATCTTGATCAGATGTTGAATTAATATTAGTATAATCTGCATCTGCTGAACAAGAATTAATTAAAGATGTAATATCAATTGAATTACTGAGATTATCATTTACAGGTTGTGTATACCCAAAGTTAATGACAATCATAAATGATAGAAATAGTATTAAATATAATTTCATATACTATAAGTAATAAAATAAATCATATAAACTTTAAGTTAATATTTTCTAACACCTAAAAATACTATATAAATATTAAAAAAGACAAATATATACTCAAGAAAATGCGATTGTTAAAAACAAGATAAATTGTGATGGCATATGGAATATTGTCTTTAGTTTACATAAGCGAAATATTAAACATAAACCAAAGAGTCCCCTAATATAATATTGGATTGATTTGGCAGAAAAATAGAACTTATGTTTTTTGGATTTGGAAGTTTATTTGATGCCTAACCACGCCTAATAAATTATGAAACTTATTTTTTCAAAAAGGGGTGCGAAAATTTGTGATAATGTTTACGTGACTCCAAGTAATAATTTGAAATTTAGTTTATAGGTGTTGAATTCACAATGTTTTAAAGTCTTGATATTCAATGTGGTAATGATCTAGCCTCTAAAATCAGGAATCCGAATCTACCTGGCTTGGTACATGCCGTCTTGAATATTAGCCAAATATCTCGCCAACGTGATTATGCTATTGGATTGTTTACTAGCATCGAAAGGAATGTACAGTATAACAATAAATACTACACACCGTAGAATACCTTTTCTCCCAGGTCCTTCAACCAAAGGATAGCATCATCAGGCCGCCCTTCAACCTCCACGTTCAATCCGGCGTTGACCACCTCTCCAATTACAACGGCATGGTCACCTTTCTCAACTATATCTGACACGGTACATTCCACGAAAGCTACTGCCACGTCGAAAATTGGCGATCCGGTTTCCCCTGGCTTGTATGACTGTCCTGAGATTTTTTCACGTTCTTTAACAGCCGGCTTAAAAAATGTATATGCCAGATGCCTGGCCTTTTCCGAGCATATTTAAAGCAAATTTTCTTACCTCTTGGATCAACTTGTACGAGTTTGAATCAACTTTAACTCCAATTGCAATCATTGGTGGTTGGAAAGAAGTTTGAGTTACCCAGTTTATCGTAGACGCTACAATGTCATTTTCACTTTCGGCAGTTAATATATACAATCCATAAGGGATCATTCTTAAAGCGTATTTTTTTGCATTTTCATCCATAGTTAGTAATTATTTTGTACTACAATCTATATGTCCAATTTAATTGAAAATTGAAGATTAACAAATTGTACTTATTTTCCAGTAGCTTTTATATAAATGGTTTCATATTTACTAATACTATTCATTATTTTGACATCAAAACCAAATCCATGAAAAAGCTTCTAACAGGAATATTAATTGTATTGACAAATTATTCGTTTTCTCAAAATTTAAAAGCACTGGTAGGAGGGACACTAATAGATGGCTTTGGTGGTCAACCTATCAAGAATAGTGTTATAATTATTGATGGCGAGAGAATTTTGGCAGTCGGTTCAGTAGGTAATTTAAAAATTCCTGATGGTGCAGAAATTATTTCTACAGAAGGAATGAGTGTGTTGCCGGGACTTTGGGACATGCATGTTCATCTTATGATCACTGGTCATAGTGATTATGCTTATTGGGATAAAACTTACCCGCCATTGTTCGAAAAAGTAATAATGCCAGCTTCAGCCCATCAACTTTTAATGGCCGGAGTGACTAGCGCCAGGGATTTGGGAGCGCCTTTGAAAGAAAGTATAGCAGTACGGGATGCTATTAATCGTGGAGATATACCGGGTCCCACAATGTATATGTCAGGGCCGTTTATTCAGCATGAACCTTATCCGGGCACAGAACAATTCAGATGGGGCGTGACCGGTGAGAAAGATGCCAGGGCTAAAGTGAAAAGATTAGCCGATGCAGGAGTTGATTGTATTAAGCTAATCGATCAGGATCAAATGACCCTTGAAGAAATAAAAGCGGTGGTGGATGAAGCACATATTAATGGCTTAACAGTAGTAGCTCATAGCCATAGACCTGAAGAGATAAGACGAGGATTAGTGGCAGGAGTTGATTGTTTTGAACATACAGGTTTGTCAACAGCACCTGAATATCCGGAAGACGTGATGAAAATGATAAAGGAGCGAACCGCTCAAATGAACCTGGGCCCTCTTTTCTGGACGCCAACTGTTGAGGGTTTGTATAATTATCAATACGTTCGTGATAATCCTGAGAATTTAGATAATGATTCATGGCATTTGGGATTACCCGATTCTGTAGTTTCAGATATCAAAAATTCAATACGCCACCCAGGTAGATTACCTTATTTTCAAATCACACCTACCAGAAGACCAACTTTACAAACAAAAATCAATCAGTTAAAGGATGCGGGGGTTGTTTTGCTAGTGGGAACGGATAGCGGGATTCCAATGAAATTTCACAGCCAATCAACCTGGAATGAATTAGACGTTTGGGTGAATGAATTTGGGTTTGATCCCATCTATACTATTAAGGCAGCAACCTATTGGCCTTCCGTAATGATGGGATTAGATATGGAAGTGGTCACAATTAGTGTAGGGAAATACGCGGCCATGCTTGCCGTAAATGGGGATGTCTTAAGATATATCAGTTTACTTCAGCACGTATATATGGTCAT
>JAPUIM010000069.1 GCA_027297025.1 Bacteroidota bacterium
TTTGCCACAAGCCAGATCTAAAATTTTGTCACTAGTCGCCCATTGGAAAAAAATATTGAGCCGGTCGATAAAAGCCCTTGCCTCCTCATGATCACGGTGTTTATATAGGATATGGTAGTAGGGCGAATCAAACCACTCACCAAACCATTCTTTTTTAATGTTAGCCATTAGTTGGTAATTCCTTTCAAAATTACTGAACAATATACTCTTTCATCCCTTCAGTGAAAAATGTCAGTAACTTTCCATTCCCTTGGCTGTAAATCAAATAAGCCTCTAATTTGGGATTATCTTCTAGAAATTTTTTTGCCCGATCTAAACCCATCACCATAAATGCAGTGGCTATGGCATCCGCTGTAATGCAATCATCGGCGAATACAGAAGCACTTAATAGCGATTGTTCAATGGGATAACCAGTTTCAGGATTTATGGTGTGCACATACTTCTTTCCATTTTTAATATAGAAATTGCGGTAATTGCCGGATGTGGCCAACGCTCGATCATCTAGCCTTATAACCACCTGTATCGATTCAAGGTCACTCGATGGGTGAGGAGCATTGATTCCTACAGTCCATATTTGTTGTTGGTCATTTTTCCCTTGAGCTACCACTTCGCCCCCAATTTCCACGAATAAATGCGTTATTCCACGATTTCTTAGGAAATCCGCAACGATATCCACTCCATACCCCTTGGCAATGGCGCTAAAATCAAGCTGTGAATTGTGGTTAAGTTTGGTAACCCTGGTATCGTCGAAAACTATACTCCTGAAATCCGTTAATTGCAATATAGAATCCACCTCGGCACTATCAGGTAACTGATTTTGTTGGGGTCCGAACCCCCAGGCGTTTACCAGGGGCATAACCGCTGGATTGAAGGTACCCTGAGTTTGCTGGTGAATTTGCCTGGCACGTTGTAATACTTTAGGAAAAAAAGGCGATTCAAAATAAAATATTGAATCCCTATTGAATTGTGAGATCTCCGAATCAGGTATGTAGGTGGACAAGGATTGATTAAAGACCTTTAGCAACGAATCGATAGATACCTGATAATTTGAGCCTTTATCATGGTTGTATTTTATGTTATAAGTGGTACCCATGGTTTCACCGACCAATGAAATCCACTTACCTTTTTGGTGATCTTGTCTTAATTTCCAAACCAGGAAGATCACCAGCACCAGCAACAATGGTAGCAAACGACCTCTGAAAAAGTTTGTATTCATCTTTTAAAATAGTCTCCAATTTAATCAGTCACTTTGGACTTCAAAAATATACTTACCTTGCTATTGGTTTATTTCTGATAGTGTGTACGATTAGTTATTTTTAGGAAAATTTAGTTATGAGAGAGGATTACCTCAAGCCTGATCACCTGGATGAGAAAGAAAAAGAGATTGAAAGGGTCCTGCGTCCTCTGGATTTTGAAGAATTTGTCGGCCAGGAAAAAGTTGTCGAGAACATAAAGATCTTCGTCCAGGCGACTAAAAAAAGAGAAGAACCCCTGGACCACGTTTTATTACATGGTCCACCCGGGTTGGGAAAAACCACTTTATCCTATATAATAGCCAACGAGCTTAATACTAATATCAAAGTCACTTCAGGTCCTGTTTTGGATAAACCGGGAGATCTTGCAGGTCTTTTAACCAATCTCGAGAATAACGATGTACTGTTCATTGACGAGATCCACCGGCTTAACCCTATTGTAGAAGAGTACTTATATGCAGCTATGGAGGACTATAGAATTGATATTATGCTCGATTCAGGTCCAAATGCCAGGAGTATCCAGATTACATTAAATCCTTTCACATTGGTAGGAGCAACTACTCGAGCCGGACTGTTGACTGCACCCTTGCGGGCTCGATTTGGCATCACAGCTCGATTGGAATATTATGACGCCAAACTGTTGACCCGTATTGTTCTACGCTCAGCAGATATTTTGAATACCCCCATTGATAAGGATGCCTCCTACGAAATTGCCAGAAGGAGCCGTGGCACTCCAAGAGTTGCCAACAATTTATTGCGGAGAATCAGGGATTTTGCGGATGTCAAAGGAAAAGGAACCATTACCAAGGAAATTTCTCAATTGGCTTTAACCGCTTTGAATGTTGATGAGAATGGTTTTGATGAAATGGACAATCGCATCATTTCAACCATTATAAACAAATTCAATGGAGGCCCGGTGGGACTTTCAACTATTGCTACTGCTTGTGGGGAAGAGGCAGAAACCATTGAAGTAATGTATGAGCCCTTCCTAATTCTAGAGGGATATATTAAAAGAACAGCTCGAGGAAGAGAAGCCACCCACCTGGCCTATAAGCATTTGAAAGTTACCCCTCCCGGCAAAACCGGAACCTTATTTGATTAATACCCTTCTTATTTCAAATTTGGGAGATACAGCGAAAAGTTGGTGCCTTTACCTTCTTTGCTTCGAACTCTAATCGATCCATTCAGTTTCTCAACAGAATTTTTAACCAAATACAAACCTAGGCCGATACCTTTTGAAAATTCATTGGCTCTGAAGAACATGTTAAAGATCTCCCCCTCAACATCACTCCTTATTCCCAAACCATTATCCTCTACCTGGATTTTAACCCCGGTCTTTTCATCTTCCTCTACCGATATTTTTACCAAGGATTTTTTCTTCAAATCACGATACTTAACTGCATTCTCAATTAGATTTTGAAAAATGGATACCAGTAAGGTCCTATCGCTGTAAAAGTTACTTTTATTGGGTATGACTGATTTAAATTTTACCTCACTAAAACCCGGTAAGTATTTGAGAGAATCAACTACTTCTTCCAATATTTTATTAAAATCGATCTTTTTAAGGTTGATCTTGCCCTGTTTAACCCTAATTACCTCTAGTAGAGAATCCAGAGTTTTCTCAAGTCCTACCGTACTTTTTTCAATTAGTTCCAAGTAGTTGTGGGCATTGGGATCTTTGGTTTCTTGTAAAGCCACGTCAATCAACCCTCTTATGGAAGCTGCCGGACCTTTGAAATTATGGGAAGTTTTATACATGAATAGCTCCAACTCCTGATTTATGTTTTTTAACTCTTGTTCGGCCTTAGTTCGTTTGGTAATATCTCGAAAACTCCAAACCCTTCCTTCTAGTTTGTTGCTATAGATCAAAGGTTTACTAAACCTCTCAAACACCCGGCCATCTTTAAAATACAACAGGTCCAAATCCTCGTCAATATTTCGATAAAGCTTTTTAACCTTTTTTAAAAAGCTCTTTGGATCTTTCAATTGGTCCATTACAAAATTCAAAAACTTTTGGTCGTTTTTTTGAGTTAATATGGTTCTGGGCATATTCCACATCTGGGCAAATAATTCATTGGTGTGAGTGACTTTGCCTTTTTTATCAACCACTAGTATCCCATCTCCTGTAGATTCTATGGTAGCCTTGAGTAATTCTTCTTTTTCCTGTAATTTTCTTTCTACTTTTTTACTTTCTGTGACGTCCTGACAAGTACCAATTATATGAGTAGCTTTTCCATGAGAATTCAATTTTATTTTCGCTTCAGTCTGAATGATCTTGACCTGATTATTAGACAGGATGATCCTGAATTCTAAAGAATAAGGCTTCTTTTTATCAATGGCTTCTCTCAATGTCCCCTCAACAGTGGGTTTATCATCAGGATGGATCATACGAACAAAATCGGTGTAATTGTTCTGGATTTTCTTCAAATCCAAACCCCAAATCCGATATAACTCTTCGGACCCAGTAACTTCATCTGCCTTAATATCCCAATTGAAACTCCCAAGTTTGGCGATTTTCTGGGATTCCATTAGCATCTTTTGACTGATCAAGATCTTTTCTTCGGATTGTTTCCTTCCAATAGCTGCCGTGATATGGCTTGAAACAAACATTAGCATATCCTGGTCCTTTATAGAATAGGCGTCTTGGTCAGTGTAATTTTGCACGGTTAAAACACCTATTATATTCTTCTTTGACACCAAGGGTACTCCCAACCATATCTTTGCGGGTTGACCAATAAGATCCACTTTTTTTGATTTAATCAATTCTTGGTGTTGAAAACCATCGACCAACAAAGGTTTACCAGTACGAATTACATACTCTGTTAAACCCTTTCTCGCTTTATAAGGTCCACTGAAACTATCCTTTTCATCGACAAAGTAAGGAAAGGAGATCAAGTCCTCCGCAGCGTTATAAAGAGCTATATAGAAATTTTTCGCATAAATTATCTCCCCTATGTATTTATGTATCGACCGGAAAAGCTGCTGCAAGCTCACCCCGGAATTAGCCACTGCTGAAATCTTATAAAGCGTGTTTTGAAGTAACTCCTGCTTTCTTCGGGTAGTAATATCCTTGCCAAATACAGATAAACCTGATTTACTGGGATAAATGTAGGTTTCAAAGATTTGTTTCCCACTTCCCAATGGAAAATCTCGGATAAGTGTTTGAGGTTTCCCACTATTTAATACCGATCGATAAACCTTTTCCACCTTTGAGCCTTTAATCTCCGGAAAAAATTCAAACATGGATTTTCCAATGACCTCAGCTGCCGAAATACCAGTCAGTTTTTCACCTGCCTTATTCCAGTAGGTATAGCGAAAATCCTTGTCCAAAGCAAAAAATAGATCATTGATACTTTCCGCTAAAGCACGGTAACTCCAATCCTGTTCCTCATGGGAAAGGCTGTTAGACTTTTTTGTAAGCTGAACTTTTTTCGCCATTTCAAGACTAAATAATTTAGTCGCTTGAATAAATAATAGGTAGGTTTAAGGAGGTTATGGCTGCAAAAGTTACAAATTTTCTTAAAAGGAGGTAGGAATAAGTAATTGTCCCAATTCCTTGCCTTTATGTGACACCAAGCTAAAACTATATACCATTCGCAACAAAGAAGTAACTACCAAATTTTGTAAATTTAATTTACCCTGCAAATTTGATATGCCAAAGAGGAAAAACAATACCATTCTAATTAAAGAACAGGCGCGAAAGCTTGGATTTGATTTTTGCGGAATTAGCCGGGCGGAACATCTTAAAAATGAGGAGCCTAGATTGGAACAATGGTTAAATCAAAATATGCATGGAAAAATGCATTATATGGCCGACCATTTTGAGAAACGCCTGGATCCCACCAAACTAGTGGAGGGAGCCCGATCTGTAATTTCCCTGATGTACAATTACTTCCCTGAACAGGAATTGAAAACAAAAGACAATTATAAAATATCAAAATATGCTTATGGTAAAGACTATCATTTTGTAATTAAAAATAAATTGAAATCTTTATTCAGCTTTATTGCCGAGCATATTGGAGAAATTAGAGGCAGGGCTTTTGTTGACTCAGCTCCGGTCATGGAAAGGGTGTGGGCTCAAAGAAGCGGGATAGGGTGGATTGGTAAAAACGGTTTATTGTTGAACCGGCAAAGCGGGAGTTTTTTCTTACTTGCAGAATTAATTCTGGACCTTGAGTTGGAAGCTGATCATCCCATCAAGGATTATTGTGGCTCTTGTACCCGGTGTATGGATGCCTGTCCCACCCAGGCCATTGTGGAACCGTATTTGGTGGATGCCAGAAAGTGTATTTCCTACTTAACCATTGAATTAAAAGATAAGATCCCCCAAAAATTTGAGGATAAAATGGATGATTGGATATTCGGTTGTGATATATGTCAGGATGTTTGCCCCTGGAACAGATTTTCTCAACCTCACAAAGAGCCTCAATTCCAACCCCATCCCCAGCTCAAAGAAATGAAAAAAAGCGATTGGCAGGAGATCACACAGGAGGTATTCAATGAGATGTTTCGCCAATCGGCAGTAAAAAGGACCAAATACCAGGGTTTAACCAGGAATATACAATTTATTGCCCATAGTCATCAAATGAAAAATGAGAAATAAATTAAAAAGCCGAATGACTGATCCGGCTCTTTTGTGAAAATAATATCCTTATTTTGCCCCAGCAAACAAGCTTGCCACCTCGTCCCAATTAACTACGTTCCAAAAAGCTGCAATATAATCAGGCCTGCGGTTTTGATAGTTAAGATAATAGGCATGCTCCCAAACATCCAGTCCCAAGATAGGGGTTCCCTTGATCTCTGAAACGTCCATCCGGGGATTATCCTGGTTAGGAGTAGAACCGACAGCTAATCCACCGGATCCATCAGCCACTAACCAGGCCCAACCCGAACCAAATCGGGTGGCTCCAGCGGTAGAAAATTTTTCTTTGAAAGCATCGAAAGAACCAAAGCCATTGCTTATGGCCGAAGCCAATTCACCTGTGGGTTCACCTCCACCACTAGGGGACATGATAGTCCAAAACAGGCTATGATTGAAGTGTCCGCCTCCATTGTTTCTCACTGCGGCTGGGTGTTGGCTAATATTTGATAATAAGTCTTCCAATGATTTTCCATCCAGGTCAGTTCCTTCAACTGCTTTATTTAAATTGGTGACATAAGCATTGTGGTGCTTTCCATGATGGATTTCCATGGTCCTGGCATCTATATGAGGTTCTAATGCATCAAATGCATAGGGTAATGAGGGTAATTCAAAAGCCATAATTTTAATATTTTAAAGTTGAACGATATTTAATTGCGAGTTGTTCAAATATACTAATTTCTTAAGTTCTCAAAAAAAAGGTCTAATAGCTTTCCACATTCATTTTTTAATACTCCAGACACCAATTTTGTTTTTGGATGAATAATATTCTTATGATATTTTTTGAATCCCCGTCGAGGGTCGGAGGCGGCATACACGATTTTAGCGATGTGGGCCCAGTATGTGGCGCCGGCGCACATTACACAGGGTTCTAAGGTCACATATAAAGTGCAGTCGGACAGGTATTTGGCTCCTAAATAATTAAAAGCCGCGGTCAAGGCCAACATTTCAGCATGGGCGGTGGAGTCATGCAACATTTCGGTTTGATTGTGGCCGCGGGATATGATCTGATTGCCGCTTACCACCACCGCTCCTACCGGTACCTCACCCATTTCCTGAGCGCATAAGGCTTGTTGATATGCCTGCTTCATAAAAAAATCATCGGAATGGATGGATAATCCCACCAGGTCTATTTTATCTTGATACTGTGCATGATCTTTCTGGCAGTAGCCTGCCATTGGCCTTTTCTCAAGGCTGGGGAAGTGAAATTAAATACCAAGGAGTTTTTTTGGTAAATGGTGTATTGGATATATACATATTTCTTCAGCACCTTTTTTGATACTACAAAATCGGTGCGGTATACATCCCTCACCTCCCCTACAAATTCAAACACCGCAAATTTTCGTCCATCAATGGTTTGGACCTCATTGGTAATGAACTCAACCTCATCATATAAACTCAGAATAGTTGATTTATAAAAGTCTTGTGCCAATTCGATATCTGAGGCCGCCCATTGGGTGAAAGAGCGATTGGCCCCAAATTCGACCAGACGATCGGGGCTGGTATATACCGCCAAAGCTTTACGGTAAGAATACATCCTATCCTGTTGATCAAACTCATTCATAGGCTTGAAGTCCTTAGGAAGCATAATGGAAATGTAATCGGAAATGCGAGTCTTAACTAGTTTTTCGCCTTCCAATCCCAGAAGTGGGATCAATAATAATAAACCTATAAAGTGTTTCACTAATAAGTACTTAACGACTCACAAAATTAAAACTATTTGTCCAATTTTATGATTTCAAAAGCTAAAACTATTGTTAAATTTGGCCTGCCAAAAATTTAACCTAAAATACTGCTATTTCAGAAAGCACTTAATACCTAGAATACTATAACGAAATGTTACGAACTCATAATTGTGGCGAATTACGATTGCAAGATGTCGACAAACAAGTGACACTGTGTGGATGGGTACAAAGGATCCGGGATAAAGGTGGTATAATGTGGATCGATCTGCGGGACCGATATGGCCTTACCCAATTGATATTTAAAGAAGGGTCGACACCTGAGGAGCTATTGGAAAAAGCCCGAACTACCGGGCGGGAATATGTGATTCAGGCCTTGGGAAAAGTGGAAAAGCGATTTTCTAACAATCCTAAAATACCCACCGGAGAAATTGAAATATTAGTAAAGGATATAAATATTCTCAATCCGTCGAAAGTACCTCCATTCATTATAGAAGATGAAACCGATGGCGGGGAAGAACTTCGCATGAAATACCGGTATTTAGATCTACGACGAACTCCAAGTCGCCAAAATCTTGAATTGCGCCACCGTTTGATGCAAGAAACCAGGTTGTACCTTAACCAACTGGATTTCATTGAAATAGAAACACCCATTTTGATAAAATCCACGCCCGAAGGGGCAAGGGATTTTGTGGTTCCCTCCAGGGTCAATCCAGGAGAATTTTATGCGTTGCCACAATCCCCCCAGACCTTTAAGCAGTTACTGATGGTTTCCGGATTCGACCGGTATTACCAAATTGTGAAATGTTTTAGAGACGAAGACTTGCGAGCGGACCGTCAGCCTGAGTTCACCCAAATAGACTGCGAGATGTCCTTTGTGGAACGCGAGGATATCATAAGAACCTTTGAGGGGTTGATCAAATTCCTATTTAAACAGATCAGAGGAATTGAGTTACCCGATTTTCCTTTGATGAGTTTTGATGAGGCAGTTAAGGATTATGGTACCGATAAACCGGATACAAGATTTGAAATGAAACTCAAGCACCTCGACTCGGCTGCCCAGGGCAAGGGATTTAAAGTGTTTGATCAAGCTGAATTGGTAGTAGGGATTAGTGTCAAAGGCTGTGCCGAATACTCCCGAAAACAACTGGACGAATTGACCGATTGGGTAAAAAGACCTCAAATTGGAGCCAAGGGATTAGTATATGTGAAATATAATAGCGATGGTAGTTTTAAATCTTCGGTGGATAAGTTTTATACATCAGAGGATTTAAAAACCTGGGCAAAAGAACTTGAAGGTAAGCCCGGAGATTTGTTATTGGTGTTATCCGGAGATAAAGAGTCCACCTTGTTTGCCATGTCTGAATTGCGTTTGGAAATGGGTAAGCGCTTAAACCTGTTGGATCCCAAGGTATTTGAACCCTTATGGATTGTTGATTTTCCATTGATGGAATGGGATGACAAAGTACAACGATTTTTTGCCATGCATCATCCTTTTACCTCTCCCCATAAAGAGGATATGAATTTGCTGGAAACTGATCCGGGTAAAGCCCGTGCCAATGCCTATGATGTGGTTATCAATGGAGTGGAATTAGGTGGCGGTTCAATTAGGATACACGATCGTACTATTCAGGAACAAATGTTCAAAGCTTTGGGTTTTAGTAAGGAAGAGGCCCAGTCACAGTTTGGTTTTCTGATGAATGCTTTTGAATATGGTGCACCTCCTCATGGCGGAATAGCTTTTGGTTTCGATCGACTATGTGCCATGTTAGGTGGGGCTGATTCAATTCGGGAATTCATTGCATTCCCAAAAAATAATTCTGGTAGGGATATAATGATCGATACCCCTTCCCCCATTCACCGGGAACAATTGGATGAGTTACATATCAAATTAAAATCTTGACCTTTGAACACTTTAACCCGATTTTGCTGGTCCATGACTGCCGTGGTATGGTTAAGCCATTGTCAGACATCAACTGAGCAACAAAAAAATCCAAACCGGGAAACTGAATCTACCGAATCCGCAAAACCCCGTAAAAGACCGGTCTCAGTGGAAAACGGTAAGTTTTTTGATAAGGATGGCAGAAAATACCTATGGGGCGGTGAAGACTCATCCTGGCATTTTGACATCACCGATTATATCTTGAAGGATGAACAATTTCATTACGGCATTGGCCGGGAACGGTTCCATGCACTAATTGATCCTCAGTTCATTTCCCGGGAAATAGCAGATACCATTTATGCTGATTCAGCCCGGTTTTTAGTGGCCAAAATTGGAAATGAGGTGAAGGCTTATAGTATAAAGCTCTTAACCCATCATGAGGTAGTCAATGATATAATAGGTGGCCAACCCATTATGGCAGCTTATTGTGTCCTGGCAGACTTGGGGGCAATTTACGATCGCATCATTGGAGATAAAACCTACACTTTTGCCCTTAGTGGATATACCTATTACGATCCCCTGGTTTGGGATGGAATGGATGGATTTGTTTTGTGGGACCGCGATACAGAAAGTCTTTGGTGGCCCCTGATAGGAAAATCCATTTCCGGATTGATGCAAGAAACCCCTATGCAGGTTCACGATGAACAACATTGGGCCCAAACCAGTTGGAAAGAAATTAAGGAAAAATATCCGGAAGTCCTGGTATTGACCCAAGATCAAACCATG
>JAPUIM010000007.1 GCA_027297025.1 Bacteroidota bacterium
ATCCATTACCTCTTGTATATATTCGCTTAAATATACTAAATTAGGTGGTGCTGTTTTCTATTACTCCTTTCTAATCCAATTTTAATTTTCTTAATTTTATCCATTATCAGCAACTTATAACATTTCAATTATGACAGTTCAAAGACCCTTTAATTTACAACAGTGGATCGATGAAAATCGGCATATACTAAAACCTCCGATAGGTAATAAAAATTTATACCAGGATGCCGGGGATTATATAGTAATGATCGTGGGGGGACCCAATGCCCGCAAGGATTATCATTTTAATGAAACCGAAGAACTATTTTACCAGCTGGAAGGGGATATAACAGTTAAAATACAAGAAGATGGCAAATCGGTGGAAATACCCATTAAACAGGGCGAGATGTTCCTGCTTCCTGCCAAAATTCCTCATTCGCCCATAAGAGGTGAGAATACGGTTGGTCTGGTAATTGAGAGGAAACGAAAAGAAGATCATGAGGATGGTCTCATGTGGTTTTGCGACAATTGCAATCACAAGCTGCACGACACCTATTTTCATCTGACCAACATTGAAAAAGATTTTCTGCCCCGATTTAAAGATTTTTATGCTTCCGAGGAAAAACGTACATGCCCCAATTGCGGAACAGTGATGGAAACTGATCCCAGATTTGCATAAAATTGTTCATGCAGCCAAAGATCTTTAAAATAGATATCCACACCCATATTCTTCCCGAGAAGTGGCCGGACCTCAAGGAGAAATACGGGTATGGCGGATTCGTAAGATTGGAGCATCATAAGCCTTGTTGTGCCCGAATGATGCTCGATGACAAATTTTTCAGGGAAATCGAGGATAATTGTTGGGACCCACATAAAAGAATGCATGAATGCGACCAGCATGGGGTGGACATGCAGGTACTTTCAACCGTTCCTATCATGTTCAGTTATTGGGCCAAACCCAAAGACACTTTGGATCTTTCTAAAATCTTAAATAATCATATAGCAGAACTAGTAGCTGATTATCCCGACCGATTCTTAGGAATTGGAACAATACCCCTACAAGCACCTGATCTAGCCATCAAGGAATTAGAGAGATGTGTCAAAAAGATAGGTTTATGCGGAGTACAAATCGGTACTCATATTAATGACTGGAATCTGGATGTACCTGATTTATTTCCGGTATTTGAAGCAGCCCAGGAAATGGGAGCAGCTATTTTTGTACACCCATGGGATATGCTGGGAAAAAAGGAAATGCCTAAATACTGGCTTCCCTGGCTGGTAGGTATGCCTGCAGAAACCTCACGGGCAGTCTGTTCTATGATTTTTGGTGGTATATTCGAACGACTTCCCAAACTTAGAGTAGCTTTTGCTCATGGAGGGGGATCGTTCCCTTCCACTATCGGCCGTATTGAGCATGGTTTTAAAGTAAGGCCTGATCTCTGTGCGGTAGACAATGATGTGAATCCCAAAAACTATTTGGGCAAATTTTATTTGGATTCATTAGTACATGATCCGCGGGTTTTGGACTATGTAGTAAACCTGGTAGGTGAAGATAAGGTGGCACTGGGTTCGGACTATCCATTTCCATTAGGCGAACTTTCACCCGGTGAACTTATTGAAAGTATGCCCTTTTCAAATAAAACCAAACAAAAATTATTGGGGAAAAATGCGTTAGATTGGTTGGGAGTTTCTAGCAAAGAGCCGGTGAAAGAAGTGAATGAGCAAAAAGCCTGATGGTTTACCAAAATTCCCTTTCTTTTGCCCAAAAATTAGATAAAAAAGACCCCCTCCGAGAATTCAGGAGGCAATTTCACATTCCAAAATTCAAGGATCAAGATGTAATCTACCTGTGCGGTAATTCACTAGGGCTGCAACCCAAAATAGCCAAGGATTTAATTAATGAAGAATTGCAATCCTGGTCCGAACTAGGAGTAGAGGGGCACTTTAAGGAGAAAAACCCCTGGTATGGTTACCACCATCTGGCCAAACCGGCATTATCCAAGCTGACGGGAGGGACTGCAGAAGAGGTATTAGCCTGTAACAGTCTAACTACCAACTTGCATTTGTTGATGGTAACTTTCTACCAACCCACTAAAAATCGATACAAAATAATGATAGAGGCCGGGGCCTTCCCTTCCGACCAATATGCCGTAGAATCCCAGCTTAATTATCATGGGTTTAGTACTGACCAGGCATTAATCAGGCTAGAGCCAAGAACAGGGGAAAGCACTCTTAGGACCGAGGATATAATCTCATTAATTGAAGAAAATGGACCAAATTTGGCTCTGGTCCTTTTAGGAGGGGTGCAATATTACACCGGACAACTTTTTGATATCCCTGGAATCACCAAAGCAGGTAAAAAAGCCGGAGCTTATGTGGGATTTGATCTGGCCCATGCTATTGGCAACGTCCCCCTTCACCTACATGAGTGGGGGGTAGATTTTGCCGTGTGGTGCAGTTACAAATACCTGAATTCAGGTCCGGGAGGCGTCGGTGGTATGTTTATACATTTCAAACATGGAAAAAACCAAAAACTCAAACGTTTTGCCGGCTGGTGGGGTCATCATGAGGAAGAAAGATTTCTAATGAAAAAAGGTTTTCAGGCCATACCTTCAGTAGATGGATGGCAACTAAGTAATGCCAATGTACTGTCATTAGCCAGCCATCAGGCAGCATTGGAAATATTCAGTAAAGCCAGAATAAGTCGTCTGAGAGAAAAAAGCATTCAGCTTACCGGATTTATGGAATTCCTGTTGGAACAATTTGATGAATCAGAAAATAAACCGGAGATCCTTACTCCAAAAGATCCCCAACAAAGGGGTTGTCAACTTTCTTTAAGCTTTAACCGTGGGGGCAAACAAATATTTGAGCATATGGAGAGATCTGGGATTATAGCCGATTGGAGAGAACCCAATGTGATAAGAGTGGCGCCGGTTCCACTCTATAATTCATTTGAGGATGTCTATAAGTTTACCCATATATTGAGAAATTGCATCTAGCTGTGAAAAGTTCGCAACAAAATATTATCATAATAGGCGCAGGGTTGGTCGGTTCCCTTTTAGCCGTGTACCTGGTAAAAAAGGGGTATGAAGTGACCATCTATGAAAGGAGGTCGGATATGCGCCTGCAACAAAACGCAGGGGGAAGATCCATCAATCTTGCTCTTAGTCATAGGGGTTTGCGGGCTTTGGAGGAAACTGGCGTAGACCAGCAATTTCGTTCCATTATGATCCCCATGAAAGGACGTATGATACATGATGCCGATGGAAAACTGACCTTTCAACCTTATGGAAAGGAAGGACAAACCATCAACTCAGTGTCAAGAAGAAAACTCAATGAAGAATTGATGACAGTTGCCCAGCAGAAGGGCGCTCAAATACATTTCAACTCCAAATGTTTAGAGATAAATCTACAACAGTCCATTGCCATCATCGAGGATCCAACTGGAAACCCAATTGAAGTAAAAGCTGACTTGATCATAGGGGCCGACGGAGCATTTTCCAGGGTAAGAAAGTCCATGGAAAAAACTGAAAGGTTTGACTACTCCCAAAGTTATGTTCCGCATGGTTATAAGGAACTTTCCATGCCCGCTCAAAACGGTGAATTTGCCATGGAAAAAAATGCGCTGCACATTTGGCCTAGAGGCCAATACATGCTTATCGCATTACCCAACAATGACAAGTCCTTTACCTGCACATTATTTTTGCCTTTTGAAGGCCTTAGTTCATTTCAGTCCCTTCAGAAAGAAGCAGAAATTATGTCCTTTTTTCATCACACATTTCCTGATGCGGCACCATTGATGACTGAGTTGAAACAAGACTTTTTAACCAATCCTACCTCTCCTTTGGTAAGTATCGCCTGTTATCCATGGGTCAGGCAACGTACTGTACTAATCGGAGATGCAGCCCATGCAATAGTCCCTTTTTACGGACAAGGAATGAATGCAGGTTTTGAAGATTGCCGCATTTTCAATGGTTTATTAGATAAATATGGGGATGATTGGGAGAATATTCTAAACCAATTTCAAAAATCCAGGAAGCCCAATGCAGATGCTATCAAGGATCTGGCCTTACAAAATTTTGTTGAAATGCGTGACCTGGTGGCTGATCCAAAATTTTTAATAAGGAAAAAGATTGAGGCCAAATTGAATGAAATTTATCCCCAACAATGGATACCGGAATATACCATGGTTACTTTTACCGACATCCCCTATTCCCAGGCCCTGGAGGAAGGAAATCTTAAGAATAAGATCATGGATGAAGTGATGACCGACCCTCAAATAAAAAAGAACTGGGAAAACCTGGATTTTGGGTCCATAGTCCAAAAAATCTCCTAAATAAAACTAAACAGGATAAAGGGCCATCTCCCTCACCGCCATTGCATGATTTTAACTGACCATAACTATCGAATACCACAGGGAACTATTTGGACCCAACTATTATTTTTTTGAACCATAATAGCGTATTTTTGCTATAGTAAATAAAAAACCGAAATGCCACACGGCAAAAAAAGTCAAGAGTTAGAAAAAGTAGTGATCCGTTTTGCCGGAGACTCGGGGGATGGTATGCAGTTGACAGGGTCTCAGTTTACCCTTGCCTCGGCAATTAGGGGTAATGATCTGGCTACTTTTCCCGACTTTCCCGCAGAAATAAGAGCCCCCCAGGGTACATTGGAGGGGGTATCTGGCTTCCAGGTACAAATCGGCCAAGTGGATATATACACTCCCGGTGATAGTGCCGACGTATTGGTAGCCATGAATCCCGCTGCTTTAAAATCCAATCTGGAACTGGTGAAACCAGGGGGGACCATCATCGTAGATTCAGACCCATTTGAGAAGAGGAATCTGTAAAAAGTGGGTTATGATTCCAACCCCTTGGAGGATGGTAGTTTGAATGACTATAATCTAATTGACGCTCCTATCTCCTCTATGACCAG
>JAPUIM010000070.1 GCA_027297025.1 Bacteroidota bacterium
AAAGAAGAAGCGGCCAAACCAAAAGCAAAAGCCACCACCTCTGCTACAAAGCCTGGAGGCCGGATACCAAAATAGGCAGCTACTAATACTGCCACTCCCGCAGCAATACGGGCGGCCAGTAGCTCTTGTTTTTCGGTCAGCTCGTGGTTGAGTTGTTTTTTGATTAAGTCATGGGAAATAGCGGTGGAAATCACCAATAATAAACCGGCTGCAGTGGAGAGAGCGGCTGCCAATCCACCGGCTGCTACCAAAGCAATTACCCAGTTGGGAAGCTTGGCAATTTCGGGATTAGCCAGTACTATAATGTCCCGGTCTATAAATAGCTCATTCTTTTCCGTATCTGCCACATAGGAAACCTTACCATCTCCGTTTTTGTCTATAAATTGGATCAATCCCGTGGATTCCCAATTGCTAAACCAGGAGGGCAAAGTATCATAATCCTTGCCATTCACTGTATTGATAAGGTTAGTACGGGCAAAAACCGCGACTGCAGGAGCAGTGGTGTATAGGATGGCTATAAAGACCAACGCATACCCCGCCGAGAGACGGGCATCCCGTACTTTAGGTACGGTGAAAAAACGTACGATCACGTGAGGGAGCCCAGCGGTACCCACCATCAAGGCCGCGGTAATAAAAAATACATCCAGTTTACTTTTGGTTCCAGAGGTATAGGCTGCAAACCCCAACTCTTGATTAAGCCCGTCCAATTTGTCCAGTAAATAGGTGCCATCGGCCAAAGTTCCCCCAAACCCGATCTGGGGAATAGGATTGGAGGTCATGAGTATGGATATGAATATAGCAGGCACCAAGTAGGCGAAGATGAGTACGCAATATTGAGCTACCTGTGTATAGGTGATGCTCTTCATGCCACCTATTACTGCGTAAAAAAATACGATCACCATGCCGATTAGTACTCCCCATTCCACTTGTATCTCCAGGAACCGTGAAAATACCACCCCAACACCCCTCATTTGCCCGGCAATGTAGGTAAAGGATACAAACAACGCGCATACGACCGCTACGGTTCGAGCTATCTGGGAGTAATAACGATCGCCAATGAAATCTGGCACCGTAAACTTTCCAAACTTTCTCAGGTAGGGAGCTAGAAGCAAGGCCAATAAAACATAACCTCCGGTCCATCCCATTAAATATACCGCTCCATCGTATCCCATAAAGGAAATGAGCCCGGCCATAGAAATAAAAGAAGCAGCCGACATCCAATCCGCGGCAGTAGCCATGCCATTGGCAAGGGGCGATACCTGACTTCCAGCTACATAAAATTCCTTGGTGGAACCAGCCCTGGACCATATGGCGATCCCTATGTATAAAGAGAAGGTGATACCGACGATAATAAAAGTAAGGGTCTGAATATCCATCTGAAAAAATTAGTCCTTCACATCAAAATCTTTATCCAATCGATTCATCCACCGAACGTAGACGAATATCAATATCACAAAAACATAAATAGAACCTTGTTGAGCAAACCAGAAGCCCAATTTAAAACCTGCTATGCGAAAGGTATTGAGCTGCTCCACCCAAAGAATGCCACATCCGAAGGAAACCAGAAACCATATTGACAGCAAAATGGCCAAATATTTCAAATTTTTTTTCCAATAAGTTTTCAGGCTGGGTTTATTTGACATGAGGGATCCTATTATTAGGGATTCAATATAATACTTCTGATTTAATAAAGCTCCCTTTTAATAATGGTCGGTGTTAGCTAAATTAAGTGGCGGATGGAACCTTCGTTGATAGTCATGGCCGGTGGATTAGGTAAACGCTATGGTGGGTTAAAACAAACAGACAGTTTTGGACCCTCTGGCGAAACTATTCTCGATTATGCCCTTTATGATGCCTGGAAAGTGGGATTTAAAAAGATAGTACTGGTGATCAATGCAGAGATTGAACAGGACATTAAATTGAACCACCTGCCAAAATATCACCATCAAGGTGAGATAGAGTACGTGATACAAAGTTTGGAAGATATTCCTCCAGACTACTCTGTTCCAGCAGAAAGAATTAAACCCTGGGGTACCGGACATGCGGTGTTGGTATGTGAAACCCTGATAAAAGAGCCCTTTGCTATCATCAACGCCGATGATTTTTACGGACGTCAGTCCTTTCAACTTATCCATGATCATTTAGTGAAGTTAGATTCAAAAACCCTATCTGCCTGTGTGGTGGGCTACCGGTTGGAAAACACTCTTTCTGGACACGGCTATGTTTCACGAGGTGTTTGCAAAATCGACAGCCAGGGATTTTTGGATGAAATAATAGAGCGGCCACAGATCTATCGGAAAAATAATGAGGAGATCTACTACATCAATGAAGCCGAAGAACACTTACCGCTTTCGGGAAAAGAAACGGTGTCCTTAAACTTGATGGGATTTACTCCCCTGTTCTTCAACACCCTTAAAGTTGATTTTATGAGATTTCTTGATATTCATCTAAATGATTACACTGCGGAGTTTTATCTGCCTAAAGCGCTGGATAACCTGATACGGCGCGGGTTGAAGGTTCCCGTCCTATTTACCGAAGACCAGTGGTTTGGGGTGACTTACCAGGCTGATGGTCCTCAGGTGATTAATGAACTTAAAAAAATGATAGAAATCGGCATTTATCCAAGTAACCTATGGGGATAATTTAAGACCATGACCATCGCCTCACCGGCTAATATTATCCAACATTTTCGAATTAAAGGATCGTTTCAAAAGATCATCCCGGTTACAAAAGGACATATCCATCAAACTTATCATTTAATTAACCATGCTCCGGGATACCCGGATTATCTATTGCAAAAGATAAATCATTCCATTTTTAAAGATGTTCCGTTGTTGATGGATAACCTTAAAATTATTACTCACCATGTCACTCAGCGATTAAAGGATCTATACCCATCTCATCTACCACGAACTTCACTCACACTCATTCCTTCAAATGACGGAGGCTCTTATTACCAAAAGAAAGACCAGGAATATTGGAGAGTATTTATTTTTATCAAGGACCATCAAGTTATTGAACAAGTTGAAAATCCAGATCAGGTGTACCAGGGGGCTAAAATGTATGGTGAATTCTTAAGGCTACTCTCCGATCTGAAGGTAGACCAAATCAAAACTACCATTCCTCATTTTCACGATCTTGAAATGCGATTGAAGTTATTTTTTAACGCCGTTGAAAGGGATCCCTTAGGCCGGGTTAAAAAAGTCTCCAAGGAGATCAAACATATTCAAACTAGCGCCCACAATATGGGGACGGTGCAGCGATTGGGAAAGGCAGGAAAAATACCTTTAAGAATTACCCATAATGATACCAAATTCAACAATGTACTTCTGGATGAAAAGGGGAAAGGGTTATGTGTAATCGATCTGGATACCACTATGCCTGGTTATTTACAATTTGATTTTGGTGATGGTGTGCGTAGTTCAGTGCATAATTTACCCGAAGACCTGCGTGATCTTTCCCAATTGGATTTAAATCTTGAAAACTTTGAAGCTTTTACCCAGGGATATTTGGAAAAAGCAGGTGACTTGTTGATTCCCGCAGATTGGGATTGTCTGTCATTATCTCCCGCTTTTATGTCCTTTATGATGGGTGTGCGTTTTTTGACTGACTATATTGTTGGGGATGAATATTATAAAACAAAATATCCCGATCAAAATTTGACAAGGGCCAGGACACAATTGAGGTTAGCTAAGATTCTGAATGAAAGACGATCAGATTTGGAGTGCATTATTAATAAATTTAGATCCAACAAGAATTAGGGCCCTGATTTTAAATGAAATGATTGTTGATATTAAAAAGCCATAATAATGAATAAAGAGAATAGAAGAGGCTTTATTAAAAAGTCCTCTATCATGGTTGGTGGAGGTCTTATGATGAGCAGCTTGCCCTGGGATTTGCAACCCAAACCAATAGCCAAGGAAAATGTAAAACTTGGCTTGATTGGAGTGGGATTAAGGGGTACCGAACACCTCAAACTTCTGTTAAATCGTGATGATTGTAAGGTTACCGCCATCTGCGACATAGATAAAAAGGCTGCTAACAACGCCCAGATGATGGTTGAAAAAACAGGCTCTAAAAAACCTCATCTATATACTGCGGATGAAATGGACTATCTAAATCTGGTGGCCCGGGATGACCTGGACGGTGTGATCATAGCCACTCCTTGGGAATGGCACACACCCATGGCCGTAGCAGCCATGAAACAGGGCAAATATGCCGGTGTGGAGGTGTCGGCAGCCAATACATTAGAGGAATGTTGGGATCTGGTGAATACTCATGAAACAACCGGCACCCCCTGTATGATACTGGAGAATGTTTGTTATCGGAGGGATGTATTGGCAGTGCTCAATATGGTGAGGCAAAATCTATTTGGTGAACTGATCCACATGGAATGTGGGTACCAACATGATTTAAGGGAGGTAAAATTCAACAATGGCCAGCAACCTTATGGAGGAGGAGTGGAATTTGGTGAAAAGGGGTACAGTGAGGCCCGTTGGCGTACCTGGCATTCAGTGTACCGCAATGGCGACCTTTATCCCACTCATGGAATAGGACCCATAGCCACTATGCTCAATATCGAACGGGGCAATCGTTTTGTGTATCTGACCTCTACCGCTACCAAATCCAGAGGACTTCACAATCACATTATTAAACACGGGGGTGACGACCATCCCAATGCATCAGTAAAATTCAAGTTGGGGGATATTATCACTACCGTCATCAAAACCGCCCGGGATGAAACTATTATAGTTTCCCATGACACTAATTTGCCTCGCCCCTATTCTTTGGGGTTTAGAGTCCAGGGGGAAAATGGGATATGGATGGATATAAATCAATCCATTTATTTTGAAGGCAAAAATAGGGAACCCCATCGATGGGAATCGGCAGACCCATGGTTGGAAAAGTATGACCACCCTCTGTGGAAACAAATGGCCAATAAGGCTATTGGCGCTGGTCATGGCGGCATGGACTTCTTTGTGATCCATGCTTTTATTGAATCCATAAAACGTCAAATTAATACCCCCTTGGATGTTTATGATGCTGCCGCCTGGAGCGCTATTTCACCCCTTTCTGAATTGTCGATAAGCCAGGGAAGTGCGCCGGTGGAATTCCCTGACTTTAGCCGGGGAAAATGGCAGGACAAAACACTCCAATTCGCCCTAAAAGGAGATTTTAAATGATAA
>JAPUIM010000071.1 GCA_027297025.1 Bacteroidota bacterium
TTTTATCAAATCTTTCCTTGTATGATTAGCCGGTTAATTAAGCTAAAAAAGTGGATCTAACGAATTCCAAAACCTACGCCTTCAGGTTATGGATCGAATGATCTTTGGGAAAGTAACAGGTATCAAAATAATCCAATACTATACAAAGAATTTTTATAATAAATTCAATATAATAAATATTCAACACCCATCCTAAATTGAAGTCAAAAAAGCTGGTGAAATTTTATTAATTCCTGGCAGATAGATTAATCGGGGATTAAACCGGAAACCTTAGAATACCGGACTTAAAGGTCCAGCTGAGTAAATTTCAAAAGAGGCATCGATGGTACAAGAATAGGTCTAAACAACTATAATTATTGAATTGAGTAAAATACAATAACATTCTTTTAGAATGGCCCGATTCTCCTCTTTGTATTTTACCAACAAAAAAAGGAATTCCAACCATGAAATTCTTTACTGTAAATATTTGCCCCGCAATGGGCATTAGCTAAGTCTCATATATTCAGTGCGTTCGTTAGCAAGACCAGTACCCAGGATAATTGGATGTAAAAACTATCCACAATTTATACCCCCGAACCACGAGTCGATATGAAATTAAAAATATGCAGGACAGAGTAAATCCTTATGCAATCCTTTTACTTTAAATCGGTAGTTGAGCATTATCTCATGGCTTCCGCTGGAAAATTGATTAAGGTCGGAGGTAGTCCAGTCATAAGCATAACCCAAATGAAGCCGTTCACTAATTTTAAGCTCAAAAAGGGTAATTATAGCATCATTATTTCGACGGGAAACCCCAAAGCTTACCAATTCTTTAATGATCACAGTGGCAGTGAGATCAAAGCTAAAAGGCGCTCCTTCTTGAAGATGAATTAAAGTTGAAGGCCGTAATCTAATAGCATCGTTAATAGTAAATGTTCTTTCGAGATACAGGTAATAATTCCGGGCCTCCTTGGCCTCGCTAAAAGCAGTCTCGGCATCGACAATCTTATTGGAGAGCAAAAAAGGCGCAGAAAAACCTGCAATCCATTTTTCATTTACCAAATAGGCCCCGGCTCCAAAGTTGGGGTTTATATTACTTACAAATCCGCTTAATAAAGGATCTGATGCCGTCCGAAGATTAAGTAGGGTAAAATCAGAAGTCAGCTTATTAAAACCTCCCTGTAACCCCATAAAAAGGGTGCCTATAGGAAATGTTATATGATATGAATAACTGGCATATACCCCCAAATCTTTATGGATCCCAATTTCATCCACCGACACCAACAGTCCTAATCCCACTTTGGTATCAGTGATACCTGTATGTACACTAAAAATGGAGGTTTGGGGCGCACCCTCAAAATTCACCCATTGATCCCGATAGGAAAAGGTAGCGCTAAACTGTCCATGGCTGCCGGCTACCGCCGGATTTAAAGGGAGCTGATTAAACATGTATTGAGAAATGATGGTTTTTTGCTGCGCATTAGCCACAAAAAGGGTAAAACCCGCCATCAATAGTAAACCAATATGTCTAATTTGATCTATCATTTATTATTGCTATCTCAATAATTCAAGAAATCCTGCCAATCGCTCAGAACCATCTCCCTTATCAATTACATAATAATAGGTGCCATCAGGGAGATCGGTGCCAATTAGATTGAGTCCTTCAGTAGCATTTCCCTCGAAGAAAATACTGACATTATCATAACCATTGTCCTCCCACACCAGTGTTCCTGTCCGATTGAATATTTTTACATTGTTGTCGGGAAACAGGTTAATGCAGGCAATTTCAAATATCTCATTGCTGCCATCACCATTTTTTGAAATGCCATTGAAGGTTTCTATATCTATCCCAACATTTGCTTCTCCATCCACTGTGCAGCCGTTAATAGCGGTTACAGTGACCATATAAGTCCCGGCGTCCAAATCAAAATTTCTTGGGTCGGTAACATTATTACTCCACAGCACTTCTGAAATTTGTATTTCTTCTCCTAATATTACTTCGGCAAAACCATTCATCCGTTCACAAATCGTATTTTGAGAAACGATCTCAATTGTGGGCATAATGCGTTGGTCAAGAATTTCCAATTGTTCGGCTTCTGAAACGCATCCGGTGGCAATATCGGTGGCTGTTACCGAATATATTCCCTGGTCCAAATCGATGTAAATGTTACCTGTAAAATCAGGGCTTCCGGTTGCCTGATCGCCTATATACCAATCGAATATGTAATCAGAAGTATTCCCACCTACGGAAGCTTCCACTTTACCATCGAGTAAAATACAACTGGTCAAATTTGACAATACATCAGGATCGGGTACCGGTATGACTGGTAAATCTTCGGTCACCTGATGAGAGGCCGTATTAAAACAGGCGGTAGTCAAATTCGTTATTTCTACCGTATAGATTCCACCCGATAATTGTCTCACGCTATTTCCGTTGAAAAATGACTGACCACCGGTATCGGGCCCAATAAACCAATCGAAATTAAATCCCACTACTTTCCCATCATCAGCATGGGCGGTTAATTCGGCATTTGCCAGGGCAGGATCACAGGTGGTCAGTGGAGCGTCTTCTATAATAGTTATCGCCGGATTCTTCCTTTCATCGTGGACAATAATAGGTACCGGGTTTGAAACGCACTGG
>JAPUIM010000072.1 GCA_027297025.1 Bacteroidota bacterium
TATTTTTTGCGATGGTTTACTTAGGCTTGATAGTACAATGTTAATTTAGAACACAAGATGTGTTTGTACAAAATTTAGGCAATTTTCTTGGTGGCCCAAAATACCTCAGTAATGGTATCTTGATAATCTTTCAAATATCGATCAAAGTAAGCCATCATGTGCTGGTTGGTAGTGGAAATCTGAAACATGGCCTTTGGTATGTCAGTCTCCATTTGCAGTTTGATTATCCTGGAAGATAATGCCAAGGCAAGGTTGTGCAATCGGTGGTTAGAGTCAAGAAAAAAACAGGTGCGCTGTAAGGTATCTGGCGAAATTTTATGGGTCATATTCCAGCCTATAACTTCACCCTTATGTTTTAATCCTACACTTAGGTCCTCCATCAATTTGTCGGATTCTTGAAACGGATCTAATTCGGGCGGGTACCAACCAGTGTTTTGTTTTTCCTGAATCTGTAGACGCTCCTCTGCTGTTATTTGTGACCAAACGAATAATTTATAGGGTTGAGGAAGCTGGTCATAATTTATCCAGGGTGCCTGACTGTAATTTTCACAATGAGCATAACTTAAAATCATTCTTTGCTGAGGATCTTTCCATCCTTGACTTTTCAGCAGTTTTTCAAGTGCTTTCCGACTTTTCCAGTTGGATTGATAAACCACATCCACCCGATTGTATCCTTTTTCCAACAAACCTCGATCCAGCAACTGGAGTAAATGAGTACCTATCCCTTTATTTCTTTCCGGGGGAATTACTAAAAACGAAATGATAGTGGCAGCCTGATGCTCAGGTTTGGCTTCCACCAGCAGCAGACCCACCAACTGCTTTTCTTTAATAGCCAAAACAGATATTAAAGGCTCTTTTAACTGATGCTTTTGAGCCTTTTTTCGAAGATTGGGAAAGGTAAGAATTTCCCACTTTCCAATGATGTCTTTAATAGAAGGTGAAGTTGTAACTTGATAATCAACCATCAATGATGGGCCTATACCTCAATCTTGAGCCGTAGTTTAATGTCATCAATATCCAAGTCAGTGCCGTCTTCTACTTTTTCTGCTAAATTCAATGATAGTGCCTGGGTTTCTTGACAAATGTACTCTCTATTGCTGATCAAAGCATCGTTTACCAATTTCTGATTTTTTTCCACATCAATCCGGATCTTGTCCTGTACATCCAAACCCATTTGTTTTCTCAGGTTTTGCACCCGGTTTATAATATCCCGTGCGATCCCTTCTTTGCGAAGATCTTCAGTAATGTTGATATCCAAAGCCACCGTAAGCTTACCTTCATTGGCCACTGTCCAGCCGGGAATGTCCTCCGATGATATTTCCACATCTTCCAGGGTGAGTTTAATGGCCTGTTCCGGTAGTTGTAAAAGATATCTCTTTGCTTTTTCAAACTGTTGGATGTCATCCTGTCCCAATGCCTGGATAGCTGAGCTTATTTCCTTCATTTTGGGACCGTATTCTTTACCTAATTTTCTGAAATTAGGTTTGATTTTCTTGACCAGGATCCCTGAAGTGTCATCGATATATTCAATACTCTTAATATTTACTTCGGAAAGGATAAGGTGTTCCACTGCCTGGATGTGTTCTTTATCCCTGGCTGATAAAACGGGAATAAGGACCTTAGACAAGGGTTGACGAACTTTGATAGTGTGTTTTTTCCTCAAGGAATGGATCAATGAAGAAATATCCTGTGCCAATTGCATCTTGTGCTCTAAATCCTTATCGATTGCCGATTTTTGGGTTATTGGGAAATCGGTAAGGTGTACGGAGATAGCTTCTTCCCTTTTTGAAATTTCGTTGAGGTCGAGGTACAATCGATCGCTAATAAATGGTGCGATGGGGGAAGCCAATTTAGCCACAGTTTTCAAACAGCTGTAGAGGGTTTGGTAAGCAGCTATTTTATCCTGGTTATAGCTACTTTTCCAAAACCTTTTACGGTTCAATCGAACATACCAGTTGCTTAAATCGTCGGTTACAAAATTTTGAATGGCTCTGGCTACCCGGGTTGGTTCATAATCTTCATAGGCTCTGTCTACAGCTAAGACCAAGGAGTTCAATTTGGAAATGATCCAGCGGTCACTTTCATTACGATCTTTTAATGGAACTTCATCTTCCCGGTAGATAAAATGGTCAAGGTTGGCGTATAAAGCAAAAAAGGAGTAAGTGTTTTGTAAGGTGCCAAAGAACCTTCTTTGCACTTCAGCTATACCTTTGTTATCGAATTTCAGATTGTCCCAGGGATTGGCATTGGCAATCATGTACCACCTGGTGGCATCAGGACCATATTTGTCAATGGTCTCAAAAGGATTGACTGCGTTGCCCAGGCGTTTCGACATTTTATTACCCGATTTATCTAAAACCAAACCATTGGAAATCACATTTTTAAAGGCCACACTGTCAAATAACATTCCTGCAATAGTGTGCAAGGTAAAAAACCATCCTCTGGTTTGATCAACTCCCTCTGCAATAAAATCAGCGGGAAAATTCTCCTTAAATAATTCTTGGTTCTCAAAAGGATAATGGTATTGGGCATAAGGCATTGCCCCCGAGTCGAACCACACATCGATAAGATCAGGTTCTCGCAGCATCTTTTTACCAGAATCACTCACCAAAATTATTTGGTCTACATAGGGCCGGTGAAGATCAAATTCTTCAGAAAGGCTCTCACTCATAAAACCGGCCTCTACTGCCTTTTCCACCTCCTGTCTTAACTCTTGCATGGACCCAATACATTTTTGCTCTGTTTTATCCTCGGAAATCCAAATAGGCAATGGAGTTCCCCAAAACCGGGAACGACTTAGGTTCCAATCAACCAGATTTTCCAGCCAATTCCCAAAACGGCCGGTTCCTGTGGATTTGGGTTTCCAATTGATAGTATTGTTCAAAGCCACCAGCTTGTCTTTTAAGGCGGTGGTTTTAATAAACCAAGAATCCATGGGATAATACAATACCGGTTTGTCGGTACGCCAACAGTGGGGATAGGAGTGCACGTATTTTTCCACCTTAAAAGCTTTATTCTGTTCTTTTAATTTGATGGCAATCAAAACATCGGTCGACTTATAATCAGGATCAGTCTCATCTTTTCCCTCATAATTTTTTACATACATGCCGGCAAAGTCCGTGATCTCATTTACGAACCTTCCCTTTTTATCTACAATAGGAACTTCTTTTCCTTCTTCATCTTTCACCAGTACTCCCGGAATGCCATATAACACACTGGTTCGATAGTCATCGGCGCCGAAAGTTTTGGAGATGTGAACGATACCGGCACCTTCATCTGTGGTAACAAAATCACCAGCCACCACGGTAAAAGCAGGTAGTGGCAAGGGAACGTAGGGCATAAGTTGTTCATATTGAAGACCCAACAGATCTTCCCCCTTTAATTCCAACAATTCTCGAAAAGGTATATGTTTATCTCCCGGTTTGTAATCCTCCAGAGCCAAGTCCTCTGCCTTTGCATCGAAATAATCTCCCAATAGCTGTTTGGCAAGTATTACCTTGATAGGTTTAAAGGTGTATTGGTTAAAGGTTTGCACCACTGAATATTTTAGGTTCTTTCCTACTGCCAATGCGTTGTTGGCAGGAAGGGTCCAGGGTGTAGTGGTCCAGGCCAAAAAGAACACTTCATCATCGTCACTGGTAATTAACCTGGGTATAGCGGGATGGTCTGTCTTTTTGATCTTAAACTGGGCTACGATAGAGGTGTCTTTAATATCTTTATAAGCGCCAGGCATATTCAGTTCATGTGAACTGAGACCGGTACCGGCAGCAGGAGAGTAGGGCTGGATAGTATAACCTTTGTATAACAGGCCCTTATCATAAAACTTTTTGAGCAAGAACCATACACTTTCCATATAATCCCTGGTGAAGGTGATGTATGGATCCTTTAAGTCCACCCAGTATCCCATTTTTTGGGTGAGATCATCCCACTGGCCCTTATAACGCATTACCGCTTCCTTACATCGGAGGTTGTATTCTTCAACAGAGATCTTTTTGCCAATATCATCTTTGGTTATGCCCAGTTCCTTCTCTACTTCCAGTTCCACAGGTAGGCCGTGAGTATCCCAACCCCCTTTTCTTTTTACCTGAAAGCCTTTTAGGGTTTTATAGCGGCAAAATATGTCTTTTACCGTCCGGGCCATTACATGGTGGATGCCGGGAGTTCCATTGGCGGATGGAGGCCCTTCATAAAAAGTATAGGCAGGCTTATCTTTTTTGTTAATTACCGATTTTTCAAATACGCCATGTTTCTTCCAATACTCCAGGATTTCATTTCCTATTGCAGCGTAATCTATTTGCTTATATTCTCTATACTTCAATTTCTGATGCGACATGTATAATTGCTAATTTAAGTTGGCCTAAAAGATCAACCTCTTTTTTCTAAAATATTGCCTGGACCTTGATCATTCTCTTTGATTTTGATCTGCTTCAGGTCAATATCTTCATCGTCTTGTTCATAATAAAACTCATCGAATTGTTCAATCAGAGGATGATCACCCTTTTTTCGTTTCCCACTGTCAAAGGTTAACAGCAGTGCGGGTAACAATAGGAGATTGGTAAACAAGGCAACTAATAAAGTAGTGGAGGTCAACATTCCCAGGGCCTTTGTACCACCAAATTCCGAATAGGAAAAGATTACGAAACCGGCAAAAAGAATGATACAGGTATAGATCATGCTGGGACCGATTTCCAAAATGCTTTTACTCACCGCCACAGGAACTGAAAAATTACTGGCATATAGTTCCATTCGGTATTTTGCCAATAAGTGTATAGAATAATCAACTGATATCCCAAAGGCGATACTAAAAATAATCGCGGTGCTGGGTTTTAGCGGTATGTCCAGGAATCCCATTAATCCGGCGGTCATTAATAGTGGAATGACGTTAGGGATAAGGGATAAAATGATCATCTTCTTATTGTTGAATAAAAGCGCCATAATCAAGGCGATGAGGATAAAGGCCAAGATAAAACTGTTTCTTAGACTTTGAATAAGAAACCGATTGCCCTTAATGAAAAGTAGCGTGGTGCCAGTGATCGTTACATCGATATCAGTATCACCAAAGATTTCAGCTATTTTGGGCTTGATCACATGGGTAACCAATGAGTCCATTCGGATGGAACCTATATCGGCTACCTTTAGTGATACCCGCATTACCTGGGAATTTGAATCTACGAAAGTATTTAAAAGATTGGAGCTGTCTTGATTGCTTTTGGACAGATAACGAAATATAAAATTCTTATCCTGCTTGGTGGGAAGATCGTAACGGTCTGGATTGTCATTGTAAAAAGCCTGTCGGATGGCTTTTATGAAGCTTACTATGGAGATGGGCTTTGAAATATGTTTCTGCTCAGCCAGGAATTGTTCCAATTCATCTACCTTCTTGAGATTATTTAATCTAAGGATACCTCTTCTTTTTCCAGTATCTATCACCACTTCCAGGGGCATGACCCCGCTAAAGTGAGTTTCAAAAAAATGCAGGTCCTTGATGATTTTGCTATCCTCTGGTAAATCGTCTACCATAAAGGAAACAGAATACAATTGGGATAATCCATAAATAGAAACCCCTACCACCAGGCCGGTTATACTAAAAATCGCTAGTTTATGATACCGTACTATATGGTCAAACCCACTTAACATTTTCCCTAGGGGCTTAAACTGAAGGTGCCTCAAATGCCGGGTATTAGGAGGGGGCAGATAAGAAAATACAGCGGGGATCAGAATAATACTTACCACAAAAGTCGCCATGATATTGAGACTGGCCACTATTCCGAATTCCCTTAAAATTACTATATCGATAAAGCTCAATACTCCAAAACCTATGGCAGTGGTTGAGTTGGTGATCAGGGTAGCTAATCCGATTTTCTTGACCACCTGGCTCAGGGCCAACATCTTATTTCCATGATTTTCGTATTCCTGGTGGTATTTATTCAGCAAATAAACACTATTGGGTATGCCTATTACCACAATGATGGGAGGGAGCAGGCCGGTGAGAAGAGTGATTTTGTATCCCAAGAGAGCAAGCGATCCCATGATCCAAACCACTACTACTCCAATAATGATCAAGGGGAAAACTACTGCTTTAGCTGAACGAAAGAACAGGAACAATATAAATCCGGTGATCAATACTGAAAATAAAAGGAACATTAGCAATTCCCTAGCTAATTGAAGAGTTCCCACCGAGCGCACAAATGGCAGTCCTGCGTAGTGCAGTTCAATCCCGGTGACTTCGGAGAACATTTCACAGGCATGGATCACATCAGTGATCAGCACATCCCTTTTGCTGGAGTTGAGTATATCTTTTTGGATGGTAACTAAGATCAAGGTGGCACCATTTTCCTCGTTGATGATCTGGCCACTATAGAATTTTAGATTCAGCACCTGATTTAACATACTATCCAGTTCCTGCTGTTCCTCAGGAATACTTTCAAAAAGTGGCATCAGGTTGAATTTCTTATTCTTAGAATCCTTTACCAGTTTTTGTAATGAGGGTAAAGAGATTACACTGGTCACGCCATTGAGGCTTTTGATTTCGTCGCTGAGATAACTAAATCTTCTGAAGTTTTGAGGATTGTAAAGGGAGCTATCCTTAACTCCAATGGCAAAAATATTTCCATCCTCTCCAAACCGTTCCTTAAACGCTTTGTAATAGATCATGTCCGGATCGGTGGAGGGAACGGCCTTGCCAAAATCGTAGGACCATTCAATGTCGCGGGCTTTGTAACCCATAAAAGCGGTTATCAGGGCAACCGAAAGAATGAAATACAATCTGTATTTAAAAACTATATGGGTGATTTTGGTCCACATGTCCGAACAAGAGGACAAAGGTAGTGAATTTTCAAATTTATAGTTTACCCTTCAATTCCTAATTATAAGTTATTTATGTCTGGATAATAAGCCATTTATTGATTGCAGGATCACCCCATTCCAGGAAGAGCAATCCCTTTAATTCTACGGTATTGTTGTAAACAGTTGGAGTCTGTCATTCCAGATACAAAATCCAGGCCATTGCGAAGGATACCATATATGCCTCTTTCATCATTCAATTTATCTTGGATTTCCCGGGGCAATGACCTCGCCAGGTTCTCTTGCTTTTTGGTGCACTTGGCCCTTTCAAAAATGTAATAATATAGGGAGGAAGTAATTTCCTCTAACAAACCGTTGAGCACTTGGAAACCAATGGCTTCGGTTTCTATAACTGTCTTGGACCGGTAAATGTTCCTTATCGACAATTTTATGATTTGGTATAAACTTTGCCGGGCTGGAATGGATTCTATCAAAGCGCTGTCAAAGGAACCGTCTATAATAGAGGATTCACTATCAAGGAACACTTGAGCGGATTGCCGGATCAACTGGTCAATGGCAATGGCCCTCAATACCCCTATTTTTTCATTTTCACTAGCTATCTTTTTTAGTTTAGATGGATCATAGCGACTGCCTATAATACCTGCCAATAGTTCCTTGGCCGTGGCAAAATCAACCCATCCCAAACGGCAACCATCTTCCAGATCGATAATGTGGTAACAAATATCATCTGCGGCCTCCACCAGGAAGGTCAATGGATGCCTACACCATTTTAGTTCTTTCTCTTTCCCCAAACGGATGAGGCCAACGTTGTCAGCAACTCCTGTGAACTTCTCTTTTTCAGTTTGAAAAAATCCATATTTTTTTTGACTTTTTCGATTTGGGTCGATATTGGCAAGCAAGGATTCTCTGGGATATTTAGTAAATGTAGCCAGGGTAGCATAAGTGAGTTTCAGTCCCTGGAAGTGTGCATGGTTTAAAATTCGGAAGCCCTGAGCATTACCCTCAAAGTTACTGAGGTCTGCCCATTGAGCTGGCCCTACTTTATCCTTAAAAAATAATCCACCAGGATGATTTACAAAAAAATCAGATATAGCAGCTTCTCCTGAATGTCCAAAGGGTGGATTGCCCAGATCGTGGGCCAGGCAGGCGGCAGCCACGATGGCCCCAAAATCAAATTGGCTTAAATGATGCCCTGCCAATTTGGGGTGCCTCTGCAAAATCACTTCTCCCACTTTTTTGCCCAATGACCTACCTACACTAGATACCTCCAAACTGTGGGTCAACCGGGTATGAACAAAATCCTGTTTGGGCAAAGGAATTACCTGGGTCTTGTCTTGTAATTTTCGAAAGGGATGAGAAAAAATAATGCGATCAAAGTCTTTCTCAAATTCGCTTCTCAGCTGGTCCGGACTGATGTCCTTAGTGGTTTTTGCACCAGGTCTTTGATAGGAGAGTAATTGCAGCCAATTCATGATACTGGATGCTGGATTCTAGATACTGGATATCGTTGCATATTTGATCCTATAACAAATCCTTGATGGTTTTTGATCACAGATTCCAAAAATCTCTTGATCTTTTCCTAAAACATCCTGCTTTTTTTTAGATCACTAAATACACGAGGACATTTTGTGAATATCTACTTTTACTTCTCTCGCAAGCTTCCAAATATCCAATTTCTTATAGCTCATTTTTCAAATACCATACAACCAATATCCAGAAACCAGCATCTAGTATCTAGAATCCAGAATCACAGAGATTGCAAAATTTTATCCAGGGCAATTTTATCCCTGATTTGGCTGCTCAATTGCTTGATGGGCACTCTTTGTTGATCCATTGAATCCCGCTCCCTAATAGTGACAGTTTCATCCTCCAAGGTTTGGTAATCGATAGTTATGCAGAAAGGAGTACCAATTGCATCCTGGCGCCTATAACGTCTGCCAATAGCATCTTTTTCATCATACTGACAGTTAAATTCTAACTTAAGTAAATCAAAAATGCCTCTTGCCTTTTCAGGGAGACCATCTTTTTTAACTAAAGGTAGAACTGCTGCTTTTTTTGGCGCCAGGAGAGGAGGAATTTTTAGCACTACTCTTTCACTACCATCCTCTAACCTTTCTACCCTATAAGCGCTGGTGAGAATGGCAAAAAAAGTCCGGTCCAGCCCAATGGATGTTTCAATGACAAAGGGGATATAACTCTTGTTCTCTACCGGGTCGAAGAATTGCAGTTTCTTCCCGGAGTACTTTTCATGTGATTTCAGGTCAAAGTCGGTGCGGCTATGGATCCCTTCCAACTCTTTAAAACCCATGGGAAAATCAAACTGAATATCACAGGCAGCGTTGGCATAGTGAGCCAGATTGAGATGATCATAGAAACGGTATTTTTCTTCAGCAGCACCCAACGCTAAATGCCATTGCAAGCGTTTCTCCTTCCAATATTGATACCATTCCATTTCCTCCCCGGGCTTGACAAAAAACTGCATCTCCATTTGCTCAAATTCTCGCATCCTGAATATAAACTGCCGGGCAATGATCTCATTGCGGAAAGCCTTACCGATTTGGGCAATACCAAAAGGGATCTTCATTCGACCGGATTTTTGAACATTCAGGAAATTAACGAAGATACCTTGCGCGGTTTCAGGTCTGAGGTAGATATCATTGGATTCTTCTGCCAAAGAGCCCAGTTCGGTTTTGAACATGAGATTAAATTGTCGAACCTCTGTCCAATTGCGGGAACCACTTATAGGACAAACAATGCCCAATTCTTCGATCATCAATTTCAGTTGCTTCAGGTCGCTGTTATCTATGGCAACTTTCAACTTTTGATTGATGGTGTCCATTTGCTCCTGGTACTGGGTGATCCGGGGGTTAGTGGTTATAAACTGTTGGTGGTCAAATTCCTTCCCGAATCTTTTAGCAGCCTTGGTCACCTCTTTTAAAATTTTCCCCTCTAATTTGGTCACATGGTCCTCAATGAGATTATCTGCCCTGTATCGTTTTTTTGAATCTTTATTATCAACCAAAGGGTCATTAAAAGCATCTACATGTCCCGATGCTTTCCAGATGGTGGGATGCATAAAAATGGCGGCATCCAACCCTACAATATTCTCATGCATCTGTACCATGGCCTTCCACCAATAATCCTTGAGATTATTTTTAAGTTCCACTCCATTTTGGCCATAATCATATACAGCGCTTAATCCATCATAGATCTCGCTGGAGGGAAATATAAATCCATATTCCTTGGAATGAGCGATTATTTTTTTCAGCAGATTTTCACTTGTTTGTATCTCTGTGACAGACATAGCCGCAAAAATAGTTAAAATGCTATACTAGCCAATGAGCTGGTCGAATATTTGGGACAACACCATCAATCAAAAAAATTCCTGATTTAAGGAATTAATTTTAGTTTAATTAACTTATCATAAACTAACCACGTTTTTTAGGACATGAGGATACGAATTATGTGGCTGCTATTATTTGCTTTGATAGGTTTTACCTCTGAGGCTCAGACCGTCAATCACCTACTGTGGACTAATCTACTCCGGAAACATGTGGATGACCGGGGCTGGGTAGACTACAGGGGTTTCCAGGAAGACAGGAATCAGTTTAATGAGTATTTGAAAGAACTAAGCTATCAGGACCCTGATAAATGGGAGGGGTCAAAGGAACAGCAAATGGCTTTTTGGATCAATGCTTACAATGCATTCACTATCCAACTGATCCTAGATCATTATCCGGTGAATAGCATTCGTGATATTGGCGGCAAAATTCAAATTCCCAGGATCTCATCGCCATGGGACATGAAATTCATTGAGATCGGGGGAAAAAAATATGATCTGAACAATATTGAGCATGGCATTTTACGAAAAGAATTTAATGATCCCCGGATTCATTTTGCGGTGGTTTGCGCTTCTTTTTCTTGTCCTCGTCTAAGAAATGAGGCTTATAGTGCTGACAACTTAGAATTACAATTAGAAGAAGATGCCCATATTTTTATCAATGACTCTACTCGCAATTCCATTCAATCGGACAAACTTTGGTTATCTAAGATTTTCAGTTGGTACAAAGGAGATTTTACTCGAGGGCAAAGTTTAATCTCTTTTATAAATCAGTATACGGACATCGAAGTGTCGGGGAAAGCCAAGATTAATTATATGCCCTACAACTGGCGGCTAAATGAAGGTCAGTTAGATCAATAGATCAGGAAACTTGATAGATGAAATTCCATTCGCCCCATTTTTGTCGGCGATATACTTCTTTAAAATTAAAACCACTGGATTCACCGATTCTCTTTATTTTCTGAATGTCACATTGATCTGACAAGATCATGATACAATTTGTTTCGGGGTGTTTATAATGTTCCAGTTGACTAAATAAATCCCGGAAAAATTCGTGGTTCTCCCCACAATACCAAGCGTAGTCCCGGTTATTTTGTGGATTTCGTGGATAATAAGGAGGATTTATAACTATCCAATCAAATGTTTGTGAGGGGACATTTTCAAACAAATTGGATTGAATTACCTCAATTTCAATATCATTGTCGGCACAGTTATCCCGGATATTTTCAATGGCCAAAGGATTGATATCGGTAGCGGTTACTTTGGCCCCTTTATTTTTTGCCAGTATGGAAATGATCCCTGTACCGGCTCCAAGTTCCAGGAATCTCGCTTCCTTTATATCCTGTAGTCCAAGGTAATCCAACAGTATCCTGGTGCTGAAAAATAATCCCGGATGAAATACCTGGGGTCTAACCATCACCCTGAT
>JAPUIM010000073.1 GCA_027297025.1 Bacteroidota bacterium
GAGATCTATTTGATAGAAGGTCTTCCACGATTGCTAAACGGCATGTCAGAATCAGCTGGTCAGATGGCCTATAAATACCTTAAAAGATTTGATGTAAATGTGTACATCAGCAAATTGGTGACTGCCTACGATGGCAAAATAGTCAGTCTAAGCGATGGAAGTAAAATTCCCAGTCAGACCCTCATATGGGCTGCCGGTGTCACTGGAAATCTGATAGAGGGTCTAGGGGAAGATAGCATTTCACACAACCGTATTCGGGTGGATGAGATCAATAGGGTAGTGGGTCATGAAAATATATTTGCTATTGGGGATATTGCCACGATGGAAACCGAAGAGTATCCACAGGGACACCCCATGCTGGCCTCAGTAGCCTGTCAACAAGGGACCAGGCTGGGTAAGAATTTATTAAAATTGATCAAGAATCAGGCGCCTACCAATTTCAAGTATTGGGATAAAGGAACTATGGCAACCATCGGAAGAAACAGAGCGGTGGTGGATCTTTCCAATAAGATCAAATTCGGAGGGCTATTTGCCTGGTTTATATGGATGTTTGTTCACCTGATACTATTGGTAGGCTATAGAAATAGGTTGGTGGTACTGAGTAATTGGATGTGGAATTATTTTACTTATGACCGGGGTACCAGGTTGATTATACGACCATTTGTAAGAAAGACCAAAACTAAAAAAGTGAATCAAATTTGATCGAGAATAGATTATCACAAAAACTTGGTCCATTGGTAATTTAGAAATACCCTAAATCAGCAAAAATCGTACCTTTACAAACCCAAGTATCAGAGCTCATTTTAATCCATGAATAAACGTTTACTGTACTGGACATTTCAAATTGGCGGATGGAGTGTTTATGCAGCCATCAATATCTTCTTTTTGATTTGGGCAGGAAATCTTAACCCTTCCCAACTGGTCAATCACTTACTGGTGGCCTTATTTTTTATCGTTACCACCCATATTTACCGGCATTTTATTATACGCTGGGGTTGGTTGAAAACCCCAATGTCGAGGGTGTTACCTAAGGCTTTGACGGTGATACTTATTCTCAGCATCATTAACTTTTTATATCAAATTACGATACTATCTTCTTTGGGAATGTTTGAAATTCAGGGTGATCTCAAATTGCCTTTTGTCCTGATCAATCTGTTTACCATTATCATCCTATATTTTTCCTGGTCCATGATCTATTTTATGTTTCATTATGTGGAAAACTACAACGCCAACCTTAGGTATGAAGCTTCTATCAATGAAATGGAATTGAATCTTTTAAAATCGCAACTCAATCCTCATTTTATTTTTAATGCATTGAACAGTATTAGGGCTTTGGTGGACGAAAATCCCGGTAAAAGTAAAAATGCCATTACCCAACTATCAAATATCCTGCGAAACTCATTGCAAATTGACAAAAACAGGCTTACCAGTTTCACGGATGAGATGAAAACCGTTCAGGATTATTTAGAATTAGAATCTATACGATTTGAAGAAAGGTTAGAAGTCGATATAAAACTTCATCCGAATTCTGACCAGTTTCAAATTCCACCGTTGATGATCCAAACCCTGGTGGAAAACAGTATTAAACATGGCATTTCCAATTTAAAGGAGGGAGGTATTGTCCAAATAAAAACCGAAGTAGACGGGTTGTATATGACTATTACTATTAAAAATTCCGGACAGTATGTTAATGGCCAGGATTATAAACAAAGCGGCTATGGTATTGAAAACACCAAACAACGACTCAGATTGATTTATGGGGACCAGGCATCATTTGACATAAGAAATGAAAATAATCAGCTGGTATGTACCCAATTAAGGATACCTCAAATTGTTTAAATATGCGAGCTATTATTGTAGATGATGAACGTTTGGCCAGAAAAGAGCTGGCCACATTATTATCCGAGTTTAAAGAAATTGAAGTTATAGATGAAGCGGTGAATGCAGATGAGGCTTTTGATAAAATTAACACCCAATGCCCGGACCTGATCTTTTTGGATGTACAAATGCCCGGCAAAACCGGATTTGACTTGTTGGAAATGCTGGACACAGTTCCCCGGGTAATTTTCACCACTGCCTATGATGAGTTTGCCATAAAAGCTTTTGAGTACAATGCCCTGGACTATTTACAAAAACCCATTCAGCCCGAACGGCTAAGCGAGAGCATCAACAAGGTCATCAAAGATTTCGAAGGTCACTCACACCCGGAAGAAACAAATGTCAAAAAATTATGCAGTGATGATCAGGTATTTGTAAAAGATGGGGATAAATGTTGGTTTGTCAGGTTATCAAATGTGCGATTATTTGAATCTGATGGTAATTATATAAAAGTATATTTTGATCAGTTTAAACCTATGATCCACAAATCCCTCAACGCCCTGGATGAGCGTTTGGATGACAGGACATTTTTCCGGGCCAGCCGCAAACACATTATTAATCTTAGCTGGGTGGAGAACATTGAACCTTGGTTCAATGGCGGATTAATGGTAATGTTGAAAGGAGGTGAAAAAGTCGAGGTCAGCAGAAGGCAGGCCGCGCGCTTTAAAGATATTATGAGCCTATAACTATTCCTTGACCAGTTCCATCAATTCCTCATGGACTTTCCAATCTTTGGCCAGATTTAACATGGCGGTGGCTTCCATCTCAGTAATGTAGCCCTTTCGATTGTTATCCTGCCAAACGGAATTAAGATAGGAAAGCCTCTGATTTTTTTCCAATCTCCCGATAACCTCATTAAGGAAATCACGGGAACGGTCGAAAGCTGATTCCAGATCCTGGGCAATAAAATTATTAGCCCACTGAAGTTCCACATGAGCCTCAAGTTTATCCGCGGATTCATTCAACATACGCTCCTCGTCTTCATCCAATCCGTGGTAGTGAAGTATCACCGATTTTAATAACATGAAGGCCTTTTTCTCTTTGTTATCCATAAGGAATCAAGATTAATAAAACAAATATAGTTATTATATAATACAAAAAATATCATGGCAATTAGTTAAGAATGGGGAGTGAACTGCCATAAAAATTAAAATTCTATTGACCGATAGAACCTCATTGTGAAGGTCATATAAACATAAACATAGTGATAAGTATGACTTCTTTAGGACTGGAAAAATTCTGAGGTGATGGTATCGGCCAGAAGTTTCCCTTTATCGGTCAACCGGAGCAATTGTTGGGAGTAAGTGATTAATGAGAGCTTTTTAAATTTATCCAATTGGGGATGACAGGCGTTGATCAGATCAAAATCATATTCCTCTTTTAGTTTCTTTAAATTACAACCCGATTTTGTGCGCAAAGAGTTCATGATGTATTCGTTGATATGGTCCTTTCTTTGCAACACCTCTATTTGGCAAGGGATCCGATCAATCTCCAAAAAGCCCAGGTACTTCGCCAAATTCCGGACATTAAATTGCCGAATTTTTCCATTGTAGGAATGAGCTCCTGGTCCGATGCCAAGGTATGGTACCTGCATCCAATAGTTACTATTATGTTGAGATTGATATTTGGGTAAGGCAAAGTTGGAGATCTCGTATTGCTCATATCCATATCGGCCGGATATTTCTTGTAACATTTCAAGCTGCCTTACCGAAAAATCATCGTCAACCGGAATAAGTTTCCCTTTTTGGTACCAATTACCAAACACTGTCCTGTTCTCTATGGTTAGGCAGTAGGCTGAAAGATGGGAAGGTTTAAATGCCATGGTTTTCTCCAGATCATTTCTCCAATGTATGTGGTCATGGCCGGGGATACCATAGATCAGATCGAGGTTGATATTTTGGAACCCCTGTTTACGGGCCTCAAATAAAGAATTGAGGGCTTGTTGCTCATTGTGGGACCGATTTAGATATTTAAGAGTGGGACCATGAAAAGATTGAACTCCTATACTTAAACGGTTAATACCTTGACTCCTCATTTCAAATAGCTTCTTTTCGTTCAAGTCGTCGGGATTGGCTTCCAAGGTTATTTCGGGATTATTTACTACTGGAAAACAAGCTTTTATTGTCTCAAATAATGCTTTAAGCTCTTGACGGGTTAAAACAGATGGTGTTCCACCTCCAAAATAAATTGTATGAATGGGAAGCCCTTCCAAATAATTCTTCTGTAATACCAGTTCTTTACATAAAGCCTTTACCAGTTCGGGGCGATGTCGTAATTGGGTGGTAAAATAAAAGTCGCAGTAATAACAGGCCTGCCGGCAAAAAGGTATATGTATATATATTCCTGCCAAGAATAATTAAATTTGGATAGCTCTAAATTAGCTTTTTGTTATGAATTTACCCTTGGTCGGTAAATGCTTAAGGATTTTGGGAGTACTGCATTGTATGTTAATGCCGGTGATGTGGGCTCAAGACATGCCCGATGTGTCCATTGAAGTTTGGGGTGGAGAGAGACCAAAATCTATCGACAGATACACCCGTAGGTTGCAGGCAAAGGATTCTATACAACGTATAGCAGTGATAAAACAGATGCTCAGCGAATTGCGGGAGGAGGGGTATTTACTGGCTAGCATCGAAGATTTGAAGGGTGATAGCAATCATGTAGAAGTTAACCTTTATCTGGGAAATAAATATCAATGGGCGAATCTGGATGCTGGCAATGTAGATGAGATCGTATTGTCAAAAGTTGGATATAGGGAAAGATTATACCGGAGCCGGCCATTTAAGTACCGGGAGGTGAATCATTTGATGGAAGAAATATTATCCTTTTCAGAAGACAATGGATACCCTTTTGCGATGGTCAAACTCGACTCTGTAGGGCTCAGTGATCATGGTATAAGCGCCAGTCTCAATCTGGAAAAAGGACCATACATTACATTTGATAGTTTGGAAATTACCGGAACTACTAAAACCAAACAAAAATATCTTTCTCAGTATTTGAGGATCATTCCCCACAAAGCATATAACCAGCAAAGAGTTAGTCATTCAATCAAAAGGATAGAGAAATTGGGATATTTGGACCTCTTGAATTCACCTTATGCCACCTTTCAAAATTCCCAGGGAAAGGTATACTTTGAATTAGAGGATATTAAAGCCAACCAGTTTGATTTTTTATTGGGTTTTTTCCCCAATGAGTCAGCAAAAGGCAATCTTCTGCTAACAGGAAAGTTTGACCTATCCCTTAAGAATTTGTTTGGATCAGGAAAAGATTTTGGAATTAACTGGGAGAAAATACGAGAAGAAACATCTCAATTCAATTTGAACTATTTCCATCCAAATTTATTCAGATCCAGCATTGACTTTTCAATGCGTTTCAATTTGCTCAGGCAAGACTCAACTTACATCAACCGCAATTTTGGGTTTGACCTTATTTACGAACCCGGTATCAAACACCGGTTGAAGTTAAGCACCGATTTTGAGTCGACCAACCTGTTGTCTACTAAGCAATTTCAAGACCTCACGGTACTGCCTGATTTTGCAGATGTGGATATCACATATTATGGTATTGGGTATCAATACTCAGATCTGGACAATCAGATAGCTCCCAAAAAAGGTTGGCATGCTGGTATTTCCAGTGAAATCGGCGATAAACGCATTAATAAAAATAGTGGCTTAAATCCGGAATTATTTGATAGTTTGGATTTGAGGAATATTCAATGGCGATTTGAAAGTCATTTGCAAAGACATACCAAATTAGGACAGGTGTGGGTTTTGTTTACAGGATTAAGCGCCGGTTTAATTGAAAACGAGAATTTATTTCTAAATGAAATGTTTCGCGTGGGTGGGCTTAACTCTTTGAGAGGATTTAGTCAAAATTTCTTCTTTGCTTCAGAGTATGTACTTTCAAATTTAGAACTGCGATTATTCTTCGAATCCAACTCCCATCTATTTGTTTTTTATGATCAGTCATTCCTGAGGTTTGAGTTGGAAAATAGCGAATTTGAGGATTACCCGCTGGGTGTTGGTATGGGTTTGAGGTTACAATTACCCCAGGGAGTTTTTAATCTGGTTTACGGCCTGGGCAAATATGAAGATCAACCACTAAGTTTCAACCTTTCCAAAATACATTTTGGTTACGTGAGCAAATTCTAAGGGTTATTTTTTATCTTGGTCTTTTCCTTTTATCAACTTTAAGCCTGGATTCGATTAGTTGACTTCCATTATATCTTATAGAAAAGGAATAATCCTTTTACTTTTATTTTATTCCCTTACCCAGACTTTGGCTAGGCAGGGAGCAATGAAACAAGATTTGCAGGAGCAATGGTTTGTCTTTTCTGTCAAAGAGCAAAGCTATGTGCCACTTACTTCCCGGAATATTTCCAGTGCCCAATCTGCTAGCTTTTTTTTAAACACCGTAACCAATAAAAACAGGCGGTTAAATTTATGTGTGGATCAAGGTACTTCCATCCATATCAATGGCGGCTTAATTGATTATTTTGAGAGAACCAGTTGTAAACAATATTCAATAGATAGCTTAGGTAAAGTTTATAACAGAGATAGTTTGTTTGTCACTGTTTATAACTCAAACTTGAATTTCGATCACTATCAATTTTATTTTACCCTTATTCATCATGAACCATTGGAGGCCCCAACTCAGGAGACACAAAGCAAATCATATGAGATTTTCCCACGATCGACCTCACCATTAAGGAATTTTTTTGTATTTGGCATGGTATTCATTCTTTTATCACTTTCTGCCTTAAAATTAAAATTTCCAAAACTGTTTAATGAGTATTACAGTTTTACCAGGATATTCAACTGGAGGATTCGGGAAGGAGAAAGTGTGAATATGGGGATATTTAAACAAAGGAATTCGTTATTTTTAATGGTACACAGCAGCCTGGTGAGTTATATTTTCATACTATTTGCCAATTTCTCTCCAACCCCCACGACCTATATAATCACTGTTGATTATGAAAGCTTCGGAATGCTCTTATTGTATTGGTTGGGTTTCTCCATAGGGGTTTTCATTTCACTATTCTTGAAGTACTCATTGATCAGGGTAATTAGCATCTTGTTTAAATTATCATTCATCAAAGACATTCACTTTGTTGATTTCGTAAGGATAGCCATGATCTTTTACGCAATCTTATTTGCCTCGGTCATTATTTCCGGTTTGGCCTTGGAAACCTGGGAAGGAGCACATTGGGTGATAATGTCCAATGCGGTAGCGGTTTTTCTAGTAGTAAGATTCTTCCTAATCATGTTTAAGCTTTTAAATTCTTTGTCTTTTAGAAAACTTCATTTATTTTCATACCTTTGCACGACCGAAATCATACCACTTATTATTAGTCTCAAAATTTATTTAAAGTAGAAGTTTTAAATCAGGTAAAGGTGAGTATAGCTATGGTCAATATTAATAATGCTAATAATACTAAGGAAAGAAATAACCTAAAAAGAATAAAAAAAGTAAACAGTATACTGGTATCACAGCCTAAACCCAAGGACGAAAATTCCCCCTATTTCGAACTAGCTAAAAAGTACAAACTAAAGATCGACTTCAGACCGTTCATACAAATCGATCCGGTGTCATTAAAGGAATTCAGGCAACAGAAGATTGATATCCTGGCTCATACTGCAGTGATCTTTACCAGCCGCAACGCGGTGGATCATTTTTTTAGGCTGTGCAAAGAAAGTAAGGTGGAAGTTCCTGCAGACATGAAATATTTCTGCATCTCTGAACAAACGGCCAATTATTTGCAGAAATATATTGTAATTAGAAAGAGGAAGATTTTCACTGGTACGAGGACGGCTACGGATCTAATTGAGTTACTTAAGAAGCACCAAGATGAAAAGTATATCTTTCCTTGTTCCAACATAAGGAAAGATGACATCCCCAATTTCTTGAGGTCCAATGGTTACCAGTTTTCGGAAGCCATTATTTATAAAACTGTGGCTAGCAATTTATCTGACTTGTCCAACGTCAACTATGATATCATTGCATTTTTTAGTCCATCGGGCATAAATTCACTGTTTGTCAATTTCCCCGATTTTGAACAAAATAATACCCGTATTGCTGGATTTGGACCAACCACGTCCAAAGCAGTTCACGATGCGGGACTAATATTGGATATAGAAGCACCATTGCCCAACGCTCCATCTATGACCGGAGCTTTGGAGCTTTATATAAAACAAGCAAATAAAGTCTAATACTTGCAATGCAAGTTTTGGACTGAAATTTGTAACTTCCTTGATCTATATTTGTTTAATTTTAAATTCTTATGGGTAAAATATCGTTATATTTAAAACCCAAGAGTTACGGATATGAGGAAGATTTGTACAATGTTGATCATTATTCTGGTTCACCACCTATCGTTTGGTCAGCAAGATCCGCAGTTTAGCCAATACATGTTTAATACCTTATTTTATAATCCAGCTTTTGCCGGAGTAGAAGGTATTACACAATTTACCGCAATTCACCGCACCCAATGGACAGGTTATACTTCCACCTTTGATGGAGGCCGGGGGAATCCAAGTACTCAAATGATAAGTCTAAATACGCCCATACTAAAATTTAATAGTGGATTTGGAATGCATGTGGTAAATGATAATTTGGGTCCCTTAAATAATTTAGAAGCACAAATGTCCTATGCCTACCATTTAGGCCTCAAAAATGGCAAAATAAGCTTCGGTATAAAGGCGGGTATATTTTCGCAATCTATTGATAGAAATGAATATCGCCCCAATGTAAGCCCCGATCCATTAATAGATGCAGGTGAGGATTCCCAGATCCGGCCAGACTTGGCATTTGGCATTTATTATCGTACCGAAAAATATTTTGGAGGAGTAAGCGTTAATCATATTACCAAGGCAGAGTTCGATTTTGGCGAGGCTGGATCGAGGAATGCTTTAGAACAGCATATGATAATAACAGGTGGATATGATTATGAGTTCAACTACAAGTTGATCATCACCCCGTCGGTTTTGGTGAAAACTGATTTCAATTCCTATTCATTTGATCTAGGTGTGATAGGAACTTACAATGACAAAATGTGGGGAGGCTTATCTTTCAGACAATCCGAAGCAATGATTATTATTCTGGGTTATAGTTTGCTTAAAGACAATTCACTTAAGCTGGGTTATAGCTTTGATTATGTAATCCAAAACCAAGACGCTAAAGAACCTACCTCTCATGAGTTTATGTTGAGTTATACCTTACCTCCAGCTATTGCAGGGGGCAAAAAAATTATCAGAACTCCTCGTTTCAGACATTAAATTATTACAAGAAAAATTTTGCATTTATCAATAAAATGCACAATTTGTGGGGCTAAAGTGTACGAATAAATTATATTTGGCGGGAAAATTTATAAATAAAATCAGCTAAATTTTTTTATTTAATTCTGATGTTTTAAGTTTTGCTGTTGAAAGAATTTAGGTCGATATAATTTAATTTTTATAAACTGAGGTGTTATGAAAAAAATTGGTGCGTTTAATAGGATATTCTTATTCCTAGCCATAAGCACTATTCCTATGCAGGGGTGTTTCCGAATTTTTGGAGGCAAGTCCGGTGATGATCGTGGAGAACTCATTGGTATGCAAGGTAGAGAAGGATGGGTACAAACTATACCATACGGTATGGTTCCTATTCCTGCCGGTACCTTTCATATGGGTCAGGCTGATGAAGATGTACCTGCTACGCAGATTAATTATAACAAACAAATCACCATCGGTCCTTTTTATATGGATGACACTGAGATCACCAATAATGAATACCGCCAATTTGTTGTTGATCTCACTGAAGGTTCTGAAACGGAACTGGAAGATGATTTTGTCGTTGAAGATCTATATCCTGACACTACTGTTTGGACCCGGGACTTTGCTCATCACATGGGCGACCCGCTTATGCAATATTATTATATGCATCCTGCTTTTGACGATTACCCGGTAGTTGGAGTTGATTGGGAAGCAGCTAAATATTTTACCAGGTGGAGAACACAACATTTAAACGATTATAGAGTAAGTCAAGGTGAAATCGTTTTGCCCAATTTCCGTTTGCCTTCTGAAGCTGAATGGGAATATGCGGCAAGAGGAGGACGTGATATGGCAAAATATCCCTGGGGAAATCCTTATATTAGAAACGCAAAGGGATGTATGATCGCAAATTTCAAACCGGGTCGGGGTAATTACTTTGATGATGGTTACGCCTATACTTCTCCTGTGGATTCTTACTTCCCCAACGATTATGGATTATTTTGCATGTCAGGGAATGTTTCTGAATGGTGTGAAGATGCTTTCAACCCCGCTTCCGTACCACTGGTTTGGGACCTGAACCCCACATATTTCGAAGAATCAGAGCCAAGGAAGGTTGTAAGGGGCGGTTCCTGGAAAGATGTAGCTTACTTTTTGGAAACTGGAACCAGAACTTTTGCGCATAAGGATTCCGCCAGATCGTATATAGGCTTTAGATGTGCAATGACACATTTGGGAAGATCTTCAGGTCAGGAATTTTAGTTTAACTGTATATCCTAAGAATTACTAAATTATATATTAACTTTAAAAAACATTGATAACCTAAAACTTTAACAAAAATGAGCACTCAAAAAGGTGGATTTACTGAGCTTCTGTTTTCAACTATAATGCCCAAAGTTTATGGGATTGGAGCTGCGGTGGTAATTGTAGGAGCTTTGTTCAAAATTCAACATTATCCAGGTGCGGGGATGATGCTTGGCGTAGGCCTGACTGTTGAAGCGATTATATTTTTCCTCAGCGCCTTTGAACCTAAGCATCCTGAGCCCGACTGGTCAAGGGTTTATCCCGAACTGTCGGATGACTATGAAGCTTTTGGCGAAAAGAAAGCCATACCCAAAGCAACTGGATCAACTAGCCAACAATTGGACCAAATGTTGGATAAAGCCAAAATTGGCCCGGAGTTAATGGAAAGCCTGGGTAAGGGTATGAGAAACATGGCGGATTCGGCATCCAAGATGTCAAATCTTAGTGATGCAGCGGTAGCCACCAATGACTACGCAAACAATGTGAAACAGGCTTCCAAGTCGTTGTTGGATATGAACAAATCTTATGCAACCACGGTTACCGCTATGCAGGAAATGTCTAACGCTTCCAAGGATGCCAAGGAATACCATTCTCAAGTTCAGAGCGTTACCAAAAACCTTAGTGCCTTAAATGCAGTTTATGAAATGGAGCTTCAGGATTCAAACCAGCACCTGAAATCAATGAAGAAATTCTATGAAAATCTGGGCGCTGCTTTTGAAAATTTATCGGAAGCTGGTAAAGGCACTGAAGCCTTTAAAAGCGAACTATCAAGATTAACCACCAACTTGACTTCTTTGAATAGGGTTTATGGTAGTATGCTTTCTGCTATGAGGGGTGGTTCTGGCAATGGCCCCCAACAACAAGGTGGAGGCCAAGCATAAATGAAATAAATTTAAAAAACTCAAAATTAAAAAGTCATGAGTGGAGGAGGCAAAGAAACCCCAAGAGCAAAGATGATCGGTATGATGTACCTGGTGCTCACCGCGTTACTGGCGCTTCAGGTAAGTAATAGTGTACTGGAAAAATTTATCTTTATCAACCTGGTGTTGGAGCGTTCGGTGGTAGAAAGCACCACAAAAAATATCAAAACTATAGCCAGGATCAAAGATGCCGTGGATGAAGCGGGTGATAGAGAGGCAGATGTGGCAGTTTTGACCCGTGCAAACGAGGTGCGTGAAGCAACCAGTAAAGTTGTTGAACAGCTCAGAAAGTATAAAGAAGAAGTAATAATGATGACTGGAGGCAGGGATGAAAACGGCAATTTTGTAGGAGTAAAAAATGAGGACGAAGTAGCCAATTATTTTATTAATCAAGGCGAAGGGGAAAAGCTCAAGGAAATGCTCAATAATTATGCTGTTTATCTAGGCGCAGAGACAGGCGATAAGGAATATCCGGCCATAGCCCTGGATGCCTGGGATAATCCAATCTTTGCAAACGATCCTAATCAAAACAAAAAGGATTTTTCTCATTTAACCTTTCAAAGTACTCCAATGGCAGCAGGTCTGGCTTCCATCAGTCAGCTGGAAGCTGAGGTTATCAATTATGAATCTGATGCCCTGGAGGACTTGGCTCGCCAAGTAGGCGCCGCCGATATTAAGTTTGATGAGATAGTGGTAATGGTAAGGCCAGAATCAAAAGTTGTTGCAGCGGGCGCTAAGTACAGAGCTGAGATGTTTATTGCGGCTTCCTCTTCTGGTCACAAACCTGAAATGTATGTAAATGATAAGCTCATTTCTGTAGATGGAAGCTTCGGTAAGGTCGAATTCACAGCTACCGGAGGCACTTATGATGAACATGGTTTCCTTAAAAGATCCTATATAGGAAAAATCGTTATCCCTGGTACTGATTCTCCATTTATAAGCAAAATTGAATATATAGTTGCTAAACCGGTAATACAAGTACAATCTGCATCAGTACAAGCTTTGTATTTGAATTGCGGTAATGAACTACAGATCAATGTGCCCGCTTTGGGGGCTGATTATAAGCCCACATTCACCGCAAAAGGAGCGGATATACTAGGGGGCGAAGGAGGTGCGGTCACTGTAGTACCTAAAGCAGCCAATGTGGAACTAAACATTAGTAGTTCGGGTAACTATTTGGGAACCGAAAAATTTAAAGTAAGAAGAATTCCTAAACCTACCATTGAGGTGAAATCCCGTGGTAAGGCGATAAGCGAGAAAAAAGGTATGCCTGCTCCAGGACCGAGGTCTTTGGATATCAAGGCAGTGCCCGACCCAAGTTTCGGACAGTTTCTACCCAAAGATGCGCGTTATCGGGTGGCCGAATGGGAAATCACGCTAGCTCGAGGAAGTCGACCGGTATCAACTAAAAGGGTAACTTCTGAAAAGGTAAATCTCAATGAATTTGCTTCAAAAGCCAGACCAGGTGACCGTATTGTAATCGAAGTAAAGAAAGTACAAAGATTGAATTTCAGGAATAAGGTTGAAACAGTCAACGTGGGTATTGTTATTAAAACCATACCTTTACATTAAGAACGGTATTATGAAAAAAGTTGTTTGTTTACTTATTGCTGTTGGATTTTTAAATCTAAATCCAGATTCAGTGATGGCCCAGGAACAGGATTTGGGGATAAATCCAAACTCTATACGCCCTATACATGAAAACGACATCATGTATAAGAAACGGGTCTGGAGAAGAATGGATTTAAAGGAAAAACAGAATAAGGGTTTCTTTTCTGTTGGAAATGAGATAACAAAGATCATCATTGAGGCAGTAAAAAGAGGTTTACTTTATCCCTATGACCCCAAGAATGATTCTTTAAATATCAGATTTACCAAAGAGCAATTTCTGGAAAGGATAAGACTTCCGGATGAAGGTGGTGGACTATCTGAGGAAGAAAAGGCTCTGGGCTTTTCCGAAGACGATGGTGGCTGGGGTGATGAAGGTGACGGTTTTGGTGATGCAGGACCAGCTGAAGAAGTGGAGGAGGAGGTTCTTGAATTCCTGCCCAGTCAAATTACCACACTGGAAATAATGGAAGATGCGATATTTGATAAGAAAAGATCCAGACTATATTACGATATCCAATCCATAAAATTGATAATCCCGGCAGGTGAATTCGAAACCGGATTGATTCGCCCTGTAGCTGTCTTCAAGTTTAAGGATTTGGTGGAATTGTGGAAAAATATGCCTGGTGAAGCTATTTGGTTTAACCCACAAAACAGTAGAGAACACAGAAATCTGGCAGATGCTTTTGATCTAAGGTTATTTTCCTCTCGGATCATTAAAGTTGAGAATCCGGACGACAATTTCATTGTGGATGTATATAGCAAAAGTCCTAAGGAAGGGGTAATGGCATCTCAATGGTATGAAGATGACCTCATTCAATATGAACACGATCTTTGGGAGTTCTAGGGATCAAAAATATAAAAAAAAGGGGAACGAAAGTTTCCCTTTTTTAATTTAACTTCTGTTTCAGCAGCTTCGCTCGTTTCTCACCGATCAATGCAATCAATTCTTGGGTTGGGGCGTTCTTGATCCTATTAATCGATTTAAATTTCTTAAGCAGCTTATCCATCGATTTCTCTCCGATCCCTTGAAGTTTTTCCAGCTTTGACCCTAGGCTACCTTTGCTTCTCTTTTGACGATGAAAAGTGATAGCAAACCGGTGTGCCTCGTCGCGTATTCTTTGAATTAGTTTGAGTGATTCTGAGTTTTTCTGAATGTGAAGAGGATATGGATCTTCGGGAAAATAAAGTTCTTCTAATTTCTTGGCCACTCCTAATACAGGAATTTTGCCGTAAAGTTTGAGGTCTCTTAAAGCATCACATGCTGCACTGACTTGACCTTTTCCTCCGTCGACAATGATCAGGTCTGGTAGTTCTTGTTTTTCTTCATTTAGACGTTTATAACGTCGATAGGTTATTTCTTTCATGGAAGCAAAGTCGTCAGCTCCAACCACCGTTTTGATGTTATAGTGCCGGTAATCCTTTTTGGAGGGTTTGCCTTTTTTAAAACACACCATGGAAGCCACCGGATAACTACCTTGTAGATTGGAGTTATCAAAGCATTCAATGTGGAGTGGCAAGGTTTTTAACCTCAGATCGTTCTGTAAAGTAGACAAAACACGATTCTCATGAGGGTCTGACTTTTTTAACTCTTTTTCCCGTTTATGGAACAGCGCATTCTTTAAGGATAGATTGACCAGTTTTTTCTTATCTCCAATCTTGGGTACATGGTGATTTAGATCATCAAAAGCCGAAGGGAGCGAAATATTTGTGATAATCTCCTGGGCTTCGCTTGAAAATTTTTCTCTGAGATCTACAACCAACAGTGATAAAATATCCTGATCAGTTTCGTCCAATTTTTTACTGGCCTCCAAGGTCTTTGTAGAAACCATCACACCATTCTTAATCTTCAAATAATTGATATATGCTTTTCTGACATCACTTACAATAGTAAAAACATCTATATCTGAGATCTTCTGGTTAACGATAACTGACTTGGACTGAAACTTTTTCAGCAGGTCATATTTGTGTTTAAACTTGTTGGCTAGTTCATATTCCATGTTGTCTGAATAATAAGCCATTCTTTTCTTAAAATAATCCCGCACCATACTAAGATTACCTTTTAATATATGAATGGAATGGTCAATGTCAGTATTGTAGTCGTTCTCATTTTGCAATCCTTCGCAGGGCCCCTTGCAATTCTTAATATGGTATTCAAGACATACCTTAAACTTTTTGGCTTCGATATTCTTTTCTGACAGATCGTATTTACAGGTCCTGATGGTATACAGAGACTTAATCAGATTTAATATGTTGTTGAGGGCTTTGACATTAGTATATGGACCAAAATAGGTCCCGTTTTCCGGTATTAATCTTCTGGTAGATATTATCCGGGGAAACCGCTCGGAGGTGACACAAACATATGGGAATGATTTATCGTCTTTAAGGCGGATATTATACCTGGGTTGGTTTTTTTTGATCAGGCTATTTTCCAAATGAAGGGCGTCAAATTCTGAGTTGACAATGGTGATCTCAATGCTTTCAGTTTCATAGGCCATTCGTAGGGTTTTACGGTTGGGAGCGGAGGTTTTATTAAAATAGCTTTGAACCCTTTTCCTTAAACTTTTGGCTTTCCCTACATAGATCAATTCATTGTCCTTATTAAAAAACTTATAGACACCGGGTGAGTCGGGGATCTTGTTTGTTTGTTTTTTCGAAAAAGATGTTGAATCCATCTTATTGTAAAGATAGGGTATCAGGAATGAACTCAGGCTATGTGATAGGACCTAAAGAATTTCCTCTTCTTTGAGTT